>NZ_JBSHAM010000052.1:0-67929 GCF_053611505.1 Amycolatopsis sp. NPDC054798
GAGCGGCGGGAGGGGCCTGCGGCCTGTCCCGCCGCTCAGCCCAAACGTCGGCGCGATCCCGCCGTTACGGTCGAGTTAGGGGGCCGCGGGTGGGGAGGGGCCGGGGCCTGGAGGTGGGGTCGGTGGCTGCCGCTGTGGGCTGCTGGGCGCGGGTTGTGGACAATGGGGGTGTGAGCACCGACCCTTCGCCGTCCGAATCCGAAGTCGAGCCGTCTGCTGGGCCGCCTGAACCTGAGGCCGCTGAGGAGAGCCCGGCGGAAGCTCCGCTGCCCAGGAAGCGGGTCTGGGTGGTGTTCGCGGTCGCGGCGCTGCTGTGGGCGATCGACCTCATCACGAAGAACCTCGTGGTGGCCAATCTGGAGGGCAAGGAGCCCAAGCCGATTCTTGGCGGGCTCATCTACCTGCAGGTCATCCGCAACCCGGGTGCCGCGTTCTCGATGGCGACCGGGATGACCTGGGTGCTCGCGCTGGTCGCGAGCGGCGTCGTGATCGCGATCGTGTGGATCTCGCGCAGGCTGCGCTCGGTCGGCTGGGCGATCGGCCTCGGGCTGGTGCTCGCCGGCGCGCTCGGCAACCTGACCGACCGGTTCTTCCGCGAGCCCGGACCGCTGCGCGGCCACGTCGTCGACTTCATCTCCGCGTTCGCGCCCAACGGGCAGGGCTTCGCGATCTTCAACATCGCCGACTCCGCGATCTGCGTCGGCGGAGCGCTGATCGTGCTGCTGTCCCTGCTCGGCAAGGACTACGACGGCACCTCCACCCGCGGCAAGAAAAAGGAAACCGAGTGAGCGCGCGCATGCTGCCCGTCCCGGACGGGCTCGACGGAATGCGCGTCGACGCCGGACTGGCGAAACTGCTCGGGCTGTCCCGCACCGCGGTCGCGGACCTGGCGGCGGCGGGCGACGTACTGCTCGACGGCCGCCCGGCAGGCAAATCGGACCGGCTCACCGCGGGCGGACTGCTCGAGGTGACCCTGCCCGAACCGGAGCGCGCGGCGGAAATCGTCGCTGAGCCGGTCGACGGCATGAAAATCCTGCACGATGACGACGACATCGTGGTGATTTCGAAACCGGTCGGCGTCGCCGTGCACCCCAGCCCCGGCTGGACCGGCCCGACGGTCGTCGGCGGTCTCGCCGCGGCCGGCCTGCGGATCTCGACGTCCGGCGCGGCCGAGCGGCAGGGCGTCGTGCACCGGCTCGACGCGGGCACCACCGGCGTGATGGTGGTGGCCAAGAGCGAGCACGCGTACACCGTGCTGAAGCGGGCGTTCAAGGAACGGACCGTCGACAAGGGCTACCACGCCGTCGTGCAGGGCCACCCCGACCCGACGCGCGGCACCATCGACGCCCCGATCGACCGGCACCCGCGGCACGACTACAAGTTCGCCGTCGTCGCGGGCGGACGGCCCAGCGTCACGCACTACGAGGTGGTCGAGGCGTTCCGGGCGGCTTCGCTGGCGCACGTCAAGCTGGAAACCGGGCGCACCCACCAGATCCGCGTGCACTTCTCCGCGCTGCGGCACCCGTGCGCCGGCGACCTGACCTACGGGGCGGACCCGGTGCTGGCCCGCAAACTCGGCCTGACGCGGCAGTGGCTGCACGCGCGGACGCTCGGTTTCGCGCATCCGGCGGACGGCCGGTGGGTCGAATTCGAAGCGGAGTACCCGGACGATCTGGCCGCCGCGCTGGAGATCCTGCGGGACGGCGACTAGCGAGTCGGAGTCAGCTAGTCGACGGCCCAGGTCAAGGTGCGTTCGTCCGGCTCCGGCCGCGGGCTCCAGCGCACCGAGACCACCCGGGTCGCGGCGGGAAGGACGTAGACGGTGTGCCCGCCGAGCGTCTCGCCCGGCTGCACGCCGATCTTGTGCGGCGGCCGGGACGTCAGCGAAACGGGGGCTTTCGCGACGGTCTCGCCGCTGTCGGTGACGAGTTCGAGGTAATTGTCGGGCAGCGACGCGAACGGGATCGGCCCGCGATTCGTGATCTCGGTGTGCACGACGACCGCGCGCTCGCCCTCCTCCAGCCGGTAACCAGCCGCGCCGAAGAGGAAATCGGCGGGATCCTGGACCTCCAGCAGCTGCACGGAAAGCTGCTCCCCTTCCAGCCCCTGGGACTGCATCGTCTCGCCGATCCGCCCCCGCTTCGCCGGTGCCGACGCCGGGCGGGGTTCGTCGCCGCGGGCCCAGGAAGCGGTCTGCGGGACACCCCACGTGCTGACGACGGGATCCGGGGCGGGGTACGGCCCGGATTGTCCATTGTAGACGTTCGCGGGCATTCCGGTCTGGCCGGGCGAATACGCGCCGGACATCCCCGGCGCTCCGGCGGGGATCCCGTTCTGTCCGGGCGGGAACGCGCCCGACATTCCGGCTGGGCCGGGGGCGTAGGCACCGGATACAGCGGGAAGGCCGGTTTGCCCGGGGGAGTACGCGCCGGAGGTTCCTGGGCCGGGCATGGCGTGCTGCCCGGGTGAACCTGGTCCGGTCGCGGGGATTCCGGTCTGCCCAGGCGGGTACGCGCCGGAAGTTCCGGGGCCGGGCATGGCGTGCTGCCCTGGTGAGCCGGGCCCGGTTGCGGGGATCCCGGTTTGCCCGGACGAGTACGGGCCGGAGGTTCCCGGGCCGGGCATGCCGTGTTGTCCCGGCGGGTGCGGGCCGGACGTGCCGGGGCCGGGCATGCCGTGTTGTCCCGGCGGATGCGGGCCGGAATGCCCCGGCATCCCAGCAGATTCGGGACCGGGTGGCCCGGCCTGTGCGGGCGAGTGCGGACCGGACGCACCAGGCATCCCGGGAGACCCGCCCCGGACGGGAACTCCCGACGAAGCCGGGCCATTCGACCCCGGGGCCACAGCGCCCGGCATCGAACCCTGCGCCCCGGGCATCCCGCCCGGCATCGACCCGGCGGCCGCGGGGAACGGCACCGACCCGGGTCCGCCCGGATACCCGCCTCCCGGAGCCTGCGGACGCTGCCACGACGCCGGAGCCCCGGAAATCGCCGCACGGAGACCGTTCGGGTCGCTTTCGACGCCGACCAGCAGCGGCAGCCCGCTCCCGGACAGCGCGACCAGACGGTACGCGACCTCCCGCGGATCCATCCCGACCTTCGCCGCCAGCTCGTGCACAGCCGCCTTGCCCAGCTCGGCGAGCGCGGCGAGCAGGCGGATGTCGGCGGGATCGGTCACGGCCACTCCGGCAACGCTACCGCCTCGCCCGCCGGACCCGGTCGCACCACCGCGCCCGGCGTGCCCCGCGCCACCGCGACAGCCGGTGGAACGCGGCTGCCAGGGCCGGTGGGGCTTTGCTCGCGTGGCGGAACCGGCGAGCGGCGGCTCGCGGATCGTTCGGCTGTGCGAGCGGTCGAAGGCGGTCTGACCGGGCACGCGTCGGGGAAACAGCCGCCGCGAACGGCGAATCCCGAGCCGGTCAGCCAGACCCTGCCCGCAGAGCCCAGCGACAGCCCCGACGCACCCAGAACGCACCCGGCACCCCGCGCCCGACACACCCAGCACCCAGAACACCGGCAAGTTCCGCGCCCCGGAACGCCGCTGCCCCCGGACGGAGGTCGGCCGCCCGGACACGGGCGTCGGCGCCCCTGTCTCGATTAGGGTCGGAATCGCACCTTCTCCGCCTACCCCTGGGGGTCCACGCCGATGTCCGTCGTTTCCGATCTCGCCGACGAGTTCGTCGAGGTGTCGTTCGACCACGAGCCGCTCGACGCCGCCATTCTCGGCATCCGGCCGGGTGCCGAGGGGCTCGGCGATCCGTCGGCCGCGGCGGAGGCGGCGTTCCGCGAAAAGCTCGTCGCCTTCCGGGAGCGCGCCGAGGCGATCGATCCGGCCGGGCTCGACGCCACCGATCGCGTCACTCGCGACGTGCTGCTCAGCTCCGTCGACGGCCACCTCGACCGGATCGACAGCCGGGCCGTCGACTTCACCGTCACCGACCTGTTCGTCGGGCCCGCGGCCGGGTTGCTGTCCGCGCTGCCGATGATCACGGTCACCGGGGAAACCGCGGAGGCGCATCTCGGCCGGCTCGGCGAGATCCCGGCGTACCTCCGTGCCGTCGCGCAACGCCACCGCGACGGCATCGCCGCCGGTCTCCTGCCGATCGAACGCCTGGTGAAGGGTGCGATCGCGCATCTCGACCGCTACCTCGCCGAGCCGGAGAGCGACCCGCTGCTGCGCCAGCCCGCCCCGGACGACGAGTTCGCCGCCCGCCGTGAGCAGGTCCTCAACGACGTCGTGCGCCCCGGCTTCCGCGAGTACCGCGACTTCCTCGAGGCCGAAGTCCTCCCGCACGGCCGCCCGGACGACAAGGCCGGCGTCTCCTGGCTCCCCGGCGGCGAAGAGATCTACGCCCGCCTCGCCCGTACGCACACCACCAGCGACCGCACCCCGCAGGAGCTGCACGACACCGGCCTCGCGGTGATCGCCGGCCAGGTCGAGCAGTACCAGGCGCTCGGCGAGCGCGTGTTCGGCACCCGCGAGCTGCCGGTGATCTTCGAGCGGCTGCGCACCGACCCGAAGCTCCGCTGGACGAGCGCCGAAGACCTCCTGGAAACCGCCCGCACGGCCATTTCCCGCGCCGCGGCCGAGGCGCCGAACTGGTTCGGCCACATTCCGCAGCACCCGTGGACCGTCGAGGCGGTGCCGGAGGATTCCGCGCCCGGCGCGCCCCCGGCGTACTACATGCCGCCCGCCGCGGACGGATCGCGGCCGGGCGTCTACTTCGCGAACACCTACCAGGCCGCCGAGCGGTTCCGGCACACCGCCGAGGTCATCGCGTTCCACGAGGCGATCCCGGGCCACCACTTCCAGCTCAGCACCGCGCTCGACCTCGCCGACCTGCCGTTGCTGCGCCGCATCGGCAACTTCACCGCGTACGCCGAGGGCTGGGGCCTCTACACCGAACGCCTCGCCGACGAGATGGGCCTGTACTCCGACGACGTGTCGCTGCTCGGCATGCTCACGATGGAGTCGATGCGGGCCGGGCGGCTGGTCGTCGACACCGGCCTGCACGCGCTGGGCTGGAGCCGGCAGCAGGCGGTCGACTACCTGCTGGAGCATACCCCGATGGCGCAGGTCGAGATCGAGGCCGAGGTCGACCGGTACCTCGGCTACCCGGGCCAGGCGCTCGCGTACATGGTGGGGCGGCTGGAAATCCAGCGGCTGCGCAAGCAGGCCGAACAGCGGCTCGGCAGCAGGTTCGACGTCAAAGCGTTCCACGACACCGTTCTGTCCGGCGGTTCGCTGCCGCTGCTGGTGCTGGACGCCGTGGTCACCGAGTGGGTCGCCGGGTACGGCGACACTGTCGTGGGCCTCGCCGACGAGCTGATCGAACTGGACTTCGAGCGGGAACCGCTGGAGCGCACCGTTCTCGGCCTGCCTGGCGACCACACGAAGCTCGCCGACCCGAGTCTCGCCGCCGCCGAGCGCGACCGGGCCAGGTACGCGGCGATCGCCGAGCGCGCCGAGGCGATCGATCCGGCCGGGCTGACCGCGTCCGAGGTCCTCACCCGCGAGGTGGTGCTGACCCACGCCCGCGGCGCGATCGACACGATCGACTCGCGGCTGGCCGGGTTCGCGGTCAGCGACGGATTCAGCTCGCCCGCGCTGAACCTGATGACCATTCTCCCCGCGCTGGTCCCGGACGACGCGGCCAAAGCCCGCGACTGCCTCAGCAGGCTGGCGGCGATCGGCGGTTACCTCGACGCGGTGATCGAAGCGCAGCGGACGACCGTCGCGGACGGGTTCGCGCCGCCGGACTTCCTGGTGCGCATCGGGATCGAGTACGTCGAGCGGTACCTCGGGAAC
The DNA here is from genome assembly GCF_053611505.1 of Amycolatopsis sp. NPDC054798. Lineage (NCBI taxonomy): Bacteria > Bacillati > Actinomycetota > Actinomycetes > Pseudonocardiales > Pseudonocardiaceae > Amycolatopsis > Amycolatopsis sp. NPDC054798. The sequence goes on from NZ_JBSHAM010000052.1 coordinate 5,809, forward strand.
GAAGAGGGCGACCCGTTCCGCGTCACTCCGGCAGTCGAGGTCGAGGGCTTCGCGGCGGAGTGCGACCGGCTGCTCGCCGAGGTCGTGCGGCCCGCGTACCGGCGCTACCGTGATTTCCTCGCCGAAGAGGTGCTGCCGGTTTCGAAGACGGACAGCGAACCGGGCATCAGCCACCTCCCCGGCGGACTGGAGAAGTACCAGGGCCTGATCCGCGCGCACACCACGACCGACCGCACCGCGCAGGAACTGCACGACACCGGTCTGCGGATGGGCGAGAAACTGGCCGAGGAGTACCGCGAACTGGGTTCCCGGGTGTTCGGCACCGGCGAACTGGCGGAGATTTTCGACCGTCTCCGCAACGACCCGGCCCTGCGCTGGCGCGACGGCGAGGAGCTGCTGGAAGGTGCCCGCACGGCCATCGCCCGGGCGGAAACGGTCGCGCCGCAATGGTTCTCCCGGGTCCCGGACGCGAAGTGCGCGGTCGAGCCGGTCCCGGAGGCGGACGCGGCGAGCGGCACCATCGCCTACTACCTGCAGGCCGCGTTCGACGGTTCCCGCCCCGGCACGTACTACGCGAACACCTACGAGGCGAGTTCCCGGCCGCGCTTCACCAGCGAGGGGATCGCCTTCCACGAAGCCGTTCCAGGCCACCACTTCCAGCTCACGTTCGCGCAGGAACTCACCGATCTGCCGCTGCTGCGCCGGATCGCGCCGTTCAACGCCTACATCGAGGGCTGGGGCCTGTACGCCGAGCGCCTCGCCGACGAGATGGGCCTGTACTCCGACGACGTCGCCCGCTTCGGCATGCTCGCCCAGGACTCGATGCGGGCCGGGCGGCTCGTGGTCGACACCGGCCTGCACGCGCTGGGCTGGACGCGCCAGCAGGCGGTCGACTACCTCGTGGAGCACACGCCGATGGCGAAAATGGAGATCGAGGCCGAGATCGACCGGTACGTGGCGAATCCGGGCCAGGCGCTGAGCTACATGGTGGGACGGCTGGAAATCCAGCGCGTTCGCGCCGAGGCCGAGCGGGCGCTCGGCGACCGGTTCGACATCCGCGCGTTCCACGACGTCGTGCTGGGCAACGGAATCCTTCCGCTGTCCTCATTGGACACTGTGGTCGGCGCGTGGATCGCGGAGGCGTCCGCGTGAGCTGGCTCGACCTTCCGGACGGCACCCTCTTCGGTCTCGACAACCTGCCCTACGGCGTCTTCTCGCACGGCGAGCGGACGCGCCGGGCGGGCGTCGCGATCGGAGACCAGGTGCTCGACCTGACGGCGGCGGCCGAGGGGGAGTCCTTCGGCCGCCTGCTCGGCGCGGGCGTGCTGAACCCGTTGCTCGCCGCCGGTCCGAACACCTGGGCCGAGGTGCGGGCCCGGGTCCGCGAATGGCTCGCCGAACCGCGCCACGCCGGCCGGATCCGGCCGCATCTGGTGCCCCGCACGGAAATTACGAGCCATCTGCCGGTGGAGGTCGCGGATTACGTCGACTTCTACTCCAGCGAACAGCACGCGCTCAACGCCAGCCGGATCTTCAGCGGCGGCGACGATCTGGTGCCGCCGAACTGGAAACACCTGCCGATCGGCTATCACGGCCGCGCCGGCACGGTCGTCGTGTCCGGCACGCCGGTGGTCCGCCCGGCCGGGCAATGGAAACCGCAGCGCGCGGAAAAGCCGTCGTTCGGAGCGTCCCGACGGCTCGACTTCGAAGCCGAGGTCGGTTTCGTCGTCGGCGTGGGATCCGAACTGGGCTCTCCGGTGGCGATCGGCGAGTTTCCCCGGCACGTGTTCGGCGTGTGCCTGGTCAACGACTGGTCGGCGCGCGACTTGCAGGGCTGGGAATTGCAGCCGCTCGGCCCGTTCCTCGGCAAATCGTTCGCCACCTCGATGTCGCCGTGGCTGGTCCCGCTCGCCGCGCTGGAACACGCCCGGGTGCCGCAGCCCGCGCAGGACCCGGAGCCGTTCGGGTATCTGCGCGCGGCCGAATCGTGGAACCTGGATCTGGCGCTGGAAATCCGGATCAACGGCCATCTCGTGTCGAGCCCGCCGTTCGCCACGCAGTACTGGACCGCCGCGCAGCAGCTCGCCCACCTCACGGTGAACGGGGCGAGCCTGCGCACCGGCGACCTGTACGCGTCCGGCACCGTCACCGGCCCGGCGAAGGACCAGCGCGGCTCGCTGCTGGAGCTGAGCTGGGGCGGTCGCGAACCGCTCGCGCTCGGGGACAGCGGCGAAACGCGGACCTTCCTGGAGGACGGCGACGAGGTGGTCATCAGCGCCTCCGCCCCAGGTCCGGGCGGTGCCCGGATCGGGTTCGGCGAGGTGCGCGGGACGGTGGCCCCCGCTGTGGTGTGACCCACGCCGTAGCGCGGTCACCCGGACGGCCGCATAATGAGCAAACGCTTAGTCACAGTCGACCGGCACGGGAATGAGGGATCGATGAGGATCGGCACCGGCGTCAGCTACTCGGGCGGGTTCGCCGAAAGCGTCGCGGACATCGTGGAGCTGGAACGGGTCGGGCTCGACATCGTGTTCGTCCCCGAGGCCTACAGCTTCGACGCGGTCAGCCAGCTCGGCTTCCTCGCCGCGAAGACCGAGCGCGTCGGCCTGATGTCGGGCATCTTCCAGATCTACACCCGCACGCCGAGCCTCACCGCGATGACCGCGGCCGGGCTGGACTTCGTGTCCGGCGGCCGCTTCACCCTCGGCCTCGGCGCGTCCGGACCGCAGGTCATCGAGGGTTTCCACGGCGTGAAGTACGACGCGCCGATCGGCCGCACCCGCGAGATCATCGAGATCTGCCGCCAGGTGTGGAAGCGCGAGCGCGTCGTGCACGACGGCAAGCACTACACGATCCCGCTGCCCGCCGACCAGGGCACCGGCCTCGGCAAGCCGCTCAAGCTGATCAACCACCCGGTGCGCGAGCGGATCCCGGTCGTGCTCGCCGCGCTCGGGCCGAAGAACGTCGCCCTCGCCGCCGAGGTCGCCGAGGGCTGGCAGCCGATCTTCTTCCACCCGGAGAAGGCCGCCGACGTCTGGGGAGCCTCGCTCGCCGAGGGCAAGGCCAAACGCGACCCGGAGCTGGGCGAACTGGACGTGTTCGCCTCTCCGCCGCTGGCCATCGGCGACGACGTCGACCACCTGCTCGACTGGGTGCGCCCGGTGTTCGCGCTGTACATCGGCGGGATGGGCGCGCGCGGCAAGAACTTCTACAACACGCTGGCCTGCAACTACGGCTACGAGGCCGAGGCCAAGAAGATCCAGGACCTCTACCTCGACGGCAAGAAGGAAGAAGCCGCCGCGGCGGTCCCGCTGGAGCTGCTGCGCGCCACCTCGCTGGTCGGCCCGGCGGGGTACGTCAAGGAGCGGCTGGCGGCGTTCGCCGAGGCCGGGGCGACGACCCTGGCGGTCAACCCGCTGCAGCCCGGACGCGAGGCGCGAGTGGCCGCCGTCGCCGAACTGAAGGAGCTGCTCGGCTGAGTCCGCTATGATGCGGACTACTGAGAGTGTGAAAAAACCGCACTTCAGGTCGATGCCGCCGTCGAAAAACCGTCAACTCCCCGCGCGGGACGCGATTGCGGGAGTAAGAACGGGTTCAACGGGGAATCCGGGCGGGGCGAAAGCGAGGTAGGCCGGGCTGTGCGCAGAATCGAAGGATCCGCCGCCGCGGTGCTGGACGTCGGATCGTTCAGTGCCCGGCTCGTCGTGCTCGAACCCGGCGGATCCCCGCTCGACCCGGCCCTGACGCATCAGACCAGGCTGCGGCTCGACCGCGAACTGGACGACGACGGACGGCTCAGCCCGTGCGGCATCGCGGCCATCTCGAAGGCGGTCGCCTGCGGCATGGAATTCGCCCGCGAACACGGCGTCGAGGACGTCTTTCCGCTGGCCACGTCCTCGATCCGGGACGCGGTCAACTCCCGTGACGTGGTCCGGCAGGTCGCCCGCGAAACCGGCGTGGAGCTGCGGTTCCTTTCCGGCCGCCGGGAGGCCGAGCTGACCTACGTCGGCGCGCGCCGCTGGTACGGCGCGGCCGGAGGCCCGCTGCTGGTGCTCGACATCGGCGGCGGCACGGTCGAGCTGTCCGCCGGAGCCGGCGAACAAGCCACCTTCGCGCGGTCGCTGCCGCTGGGCGCCCGGTCGGTCACGCGCGATTGGCTGCCCGCGGAACCGCCGGTGCGCAGCAAGCACGTGCGTGCGCTGCGCGACCACGTGCTGGAGGAAGTCGCCGGCACCCTGGGCGACGTGAAGGACGAACTGGCCGAACACCGGGTGGTCGGCTGTTCCAAGGTGCTGCGGCAGCTGGCCCGGCTGGCGGGCGATCGGCCGGGCAAGGCCCGCGAGCTGCACCTGGACGACGTGCGGGCGTGGATTCCGCGGCTGTCGGCGATGCCGTTCGCGCGACGGGCGCAGCTGCCGGGGATTTCGCGGCAGCGGGCCCAGCAGGCGCTCGGCGGCGCGGTCGTCGCGGAGGCGCTGCTGACGGTCGCGGGCGGGAAGATGACGATCTGCCCGTGGTCGACCCGTGACGGGCTGCTGCTGACGCTGCTGGACCAGCTCACCGACGCGACCGGAAAGCAGCGCTCGCGTCCGGCCGCGTGAACTCCCTGGTGCGGGCGCGATAAACCGGGTATCCCGGAAACATGACCCCGCGCAGCGAGTTCCGTTCCCGTGACCGGTCCGAGGACGACGAAGAGGAATCGCCGTTCCCCGCGCGCCGGAAACGCGAGCTGCCGGACCCGGACGAGCTGCCCGGCGAGGTGGCCAACGCGCCGGGACCGGATTTGAGCCCTTCCCGGACGGACGAGGTGCCGCGTGTGCCGGGGACGGACGAGACGCCGTCGTGAGTGCTCGCACCGATTAGGTTTCCGCGCCGCGCCCGTCTGTATGTGAGAGATCGACTCACAGGAGGCTGGGCACGATGCGGAAGCTGATTTTCGGCATGAACGCGACTTTGGACGGCTACATCGCCGCGGCCGGCGACGACATCGGCTGGAGCGGGCCGCCGAGCGACGAGCTGTTCCAGTGGTGGCTCGACCAGGAGCTGGCGGGCGAGCTGTCGCTGTACGGGCGCAAGCTGTGGGAGGAGATGAGCTCCTACTGGCCGACCGGCGACCAGCAGCCCGGCGCGACCCCGGCGGAGGCCGAGTTCGCGCGGAACTGGCGGGACACGCCGAAGGTGGTGTTCTCCTCGAAAGTCCGCGAGGTCGATTGGAACACCCGCGTGGTCACCGGCGACGCGGTCGCCGAGATCGCCCGGCTCAAGGCGGAGGACGGCGGCCCGATGCGCATCGGCGGCGCGACGCTCGCCGGGGCGGCCATGCGGGCCGGGCTGATCGACGAGTACGCCGTGGTCGCCCACCCGGTTCTGGTGGGCGGCGGCACGCCGTTCTTCGCGGCGCTGGACAGCTGGATGAACCTGAATCTCGTGGAGACGCGGACGTTTCCCGGCGGGGTGGTGCTGACCCGCTACGAGACGAGGCGGTGAGCACGGGGCCCGCTGCGGTGACGACTGTGACGGGCGTGCTCACAGCGTCGGGGCCACGCCCAGCCATGGCTTGCCGCTGACCTCGAATCCGGTGAGTTCGGCGATCTTCCCTTCGGCGATGTGCAGGACCGCGAGGTTCAGCAGCCGGTACACCGGGTCGTCGGGGGTGCGGAGGTACAGCGCGGCGGCTGGCATGCGGTTGACCGTCGTGGCGATACCGCGCCAGTCGTCGTAGCCGCGCTGGAAAAGCCCGCTCGAAACCCAGCCGTCCACCGCGTCTTTGGCTCCCGTGGTCACGGTGCCCGGATCGGGCAGCATTGCGAAACGTAGATCGTTGCGCAGCAAGGACGTCAGCCGGTCGACGTCGTTGCGCTCGTGGGCGTCGATGTACGACTTCAGCACGCCGCGCTCGTCGGCCGACAGCTCGCGGGTGCCGGGACTGCGCCAGTCGAGGCGGCGTTCGGGCAGCTGTTCGCGCATCGTCGCGCGAGCCCGCTGCAGCGCGCTGGTCACCGAGGCGACGGTCAGTTCGAGGGAACCGGCGGCCGTCGACGCCGGCCAGCCGAGGACGTCGCGCAGGATGAACACCGCCCGCTGGCGCGGCGGCAGGTGCTGGACGGCGACGACGAACGCCAGCTCGATCGTTTCCCGCGCCACCACCGATTCCTGCGGGTCCGCGGGCAGCATCCGGTCGGGATAGGGCTGCAGGTACGGCAATTCGGACCCGGCCGGGACGGAGGCACGGTCATCGTGTTTGCGCAGAAAGTCGAGGCAGGCGTTGGTCGCGATCCGGTACAGCCAGGTCCGCAGCGCGGCATGGCCTTGGAACGACGCCCGCTTGTGCCACGCTCGCAGGAACGTTTCCTGCGTCAGGTCCTGGGCGTCCTCGTAGTTCGCGAGCATCCGGTAGCAGTGCACCTGAAGCTCACGCCGGTGGCACTCGGTGAGGAGCGCGAATCGCGCCGCATCGCCGGTGCGGGCGGCCGCGAGGAACGCGGCTTCGTCGGCGCCGAGCGGTCTGGCGTCGGTCATGGTCGTCAATCCTTCCAGCGGTGGGAGGGGCTGCAAGAACTGACGACGCGGCGGAGGATTTCTGATCGGTGAAGCCGCTGACTTCGGGTCAGCGGCTTCACCGGCGATCCCGAGTCAGGCCCGGTCGAACTGCCGCACCTTCGACGCGTCCCGCCGCGCCGGGGCCCGCCCGATCGGCTGCACCGGCGCGGGGCCCGGGTCCAGCTTCGGAATCGGCAGCTCCACCGGTTCCTCGGTCACGGTGAACCGTTCGCCGTGGTGGACCAAGTCCAGCGGCGGCCCGTTGAGCACCCGGTACGTCGCCGCGCCGGGCCGGATCGACACCTGGAACCGGGTTTCGCGGAAGGCGAGGCGGAAGGTGAGGCCGCCGAGTTCGTCCGGCAGCCGCGGTGCGAACGACAGCTGGCCGCCGTAGTCGCGCAGGCCGCCGAACCCGGCCACGGCGGCTTGCCAGGCGCCGGCCAGCGAAGCCATGTGCAGGCCGTTGCGGACGTTGTTGTGCACGTCGTGCAGGTCGGTCAGCGCGGCTTCGGCGAGGTAGTCGTACGCCAGCTGCAGGTGTCCGACCTCGGCCGCGATGACGGCTTGCGTGCCCGCGGACAGCGAGGAGTCGCGGACCGTCCGCGCTTCGTAGTAGGCGAAGTCGCGGGCTTTTTCCTCCGGGCTGAACGAATCCCCGCACAGGTGCAGTGCCAGCACGAGGTCGGCCTGCTTGACGACCTGCTTGCGGTACAGGTCGAAGTACGGGTAGTTCAGCAGCAGCGGGTAGAAATCGTCGTCGGTGGCGGCGAAATCCCACTCGTCGTGCTGCAGGAAGCCTTCCGACTGCGGGTGCACGCCGAGTTCCTGGTCGTACGGCAGGGCCATCGCTTCCGCCGCGGCGCGCCAGGAATCGATCTCGACACTGTCCACTTCGAACTGTTCGGCGACGTCCGGATGCCGCTGGCACACGTCGGCCGCGGCGAGCAGGTTCTTGCGCGCCATCAGGTTCGTGTAGACGTTGTTGTCCGCCACCGCGGAGTACTCGTCCGGCCCGGTGACCCCGTCGATGCGGAAGTGCCCGTGGTGGTCGTAATGCCCGAGAGACGCCCACAGCCGAGCGGTTTCCAGCAGCAGTTCCGCGCCGCAGGTGCGCTCGAACTGCATGTCCTGGGTGGCGTTCACGTACCGCACGACAGCGTCGGCGATGTCCGCGCTCACGTGGAACGCCGCGGTGCCCGCCGGCCAGTACGCCGAACATTCCGCGCCGTTGATGGACCGCCACGGGAAAGCCGCGCCGCGCAAGCCGAGCTGCATCGCGCGTTCTTTCGCTTTGTCTATTGTGGAGTGTCGCCAGCCGAGGGCGTCGCGGGCGGCGTCCGGCATCGTGTACGTCAGCACCGGCAGGACGAACGTCTCGCTGTCCCAGAACGCGTGCCCGTCGTACCCCGGCCCGGTCAGGCCTTTTCCGGCGATAGCACGGGTTTCGCCGCGGGCCCCGGCCTGCAGCAGGTGGAACAGCGCGAACCGGACGGCCTGCTGGAGTTCCGGGTCGCCGTCGATCTCGATGTCCGAAGTGGCCCAGAAATCGTCGAGGAACTGGCGCTGCTCGGCGGCCAGGCCCTTCCAGCCGGTCTGCCGGGCACCCGCCAGCGCGGCCTCGACCTGCGCGCGCAGCGCCGGTGCCGAGCGTTGCGCGGACCAGCCGTAGGCGAGGAATTTGGTGACCCGCAATCGTCCGCCCTTGGGCACGTCGACGGCGGCGGTGAGCCGGGCGAGGTCCTCTTCGGCGTGGATGCGAGTGCGCAGGCCGTCGTCGACCTCGATTTTGTGGTCCATCGCGGCGGCGACCCGCAGCCCGGACATCCGGGTCTGGTGCACTAGCACCGCCTGGTAGCCCGCGGCGTGGCAGAACTCGCCGACCAGCGGCGCGTCGAGCGCGGCGGCCACCCGCGGATCGTGCGTGTCCGACTCGACCGGTTCGTTGGCCAGCAGATCGGACTGCACGACGAGCTGCAGGTCCTCGTCGAGCGGTTCGACCTCGTACCGGATCGCGGCCACCGCGCGCTGGGTGAAGGAAACCAGCCGTTCGGTGGTCACCCGCACGCGCCGCCCGGTGGGGGAGGACCATTCGGTGACCCGGCGCAGCGTGCCGCGCCGGAAGTCGAGCACGCGGTCGTGCGCGGTCGCGATGCCGTAGCGCATGTCCAGCGGCTCGTCCTCGACCAGCAGCCGGATGATCTTCCCGTCGGTCACGTTGACGACGGTCTGGCCTTCCTCCGGGTAGCCGTAACCGCCTTCGGCGTAGGGGAGTTCGTGCTGTTCGTAGAACCCGTTGAGATAGGTGCCGGGCAGCCCGCGCGGTTCGCCCTCCTCAAGGGTGCCGCGCAGTCCGATGTGCCCGTTCGACACCGCGAAGGCGGATTCGGTGCGCTGCAACGCATCCACGTCGAGGCCGCGCCAGCGCAGCTCCCACGGGGAGCATTCGTAACCGGATTCCGTCACTTGTCCTCCAGCAGGTCGGCGAGGTCGTCCACCACGACGTCGGCGCCGTGCGCGCGCAACGCGTCGGCCTGGTCTTCCCGGTTCACGCCGACGACGTAACCGAAACCGCCGGCTTTGCCTGCTTGGACGCCGGATTGTGCGTCCTCGAACACCGCCGCCTGCTTCGGGTCGACGCCGAGTTCCTTGGCCCCGGCCAGGAACGAATCGGGCGCAGGCTTGCCTTTCAGTCCGTCGCGGCGGATGACCACGCCGTCCACGCGGGCTTCCACGAACCGGGAAAGGCCGGCCGCGTCGAGGACTTTGGCGCCGTTCGCCGACGAGGTCACCACGGCGATCCGCAGCCCGGCTTGTTTCGCTTCTTCCAGGTAGCGCACGGAACCCGGGTACGGGTTCACCCCGCGCTCGTCGATGATCTTCAGCACGAGTTCGTTCTTGCGGTTGCCGATGCCGTTCACGGTCGGCGCGTCGACGGCGTCGTCTGGGCTGCCTTCGGGGAGTTCGATTCCGCGTGAGCGAAGGAATTCCCGCACGCCGTCGGCCCGGGGGCGGCCGTCCACGTAGGTCGCGTAGTCGGCGTCGGTGAATTCCCGGAAGCTGGCGGGGTCCTGTGCGCGCAGATATTCGTCGAACGTCCGTTTCCACGCCTCGCGGTGGAGCACGGCCGTCCCGGTCAGTACGCCGTCCAGGTCGAAGAGGCAGGCGGTGATGGTGTCGGGCAGTCCGATCATTCCTGCAACGTACCGGTCTCCGGCGTGGTTCGCGGGGCGCGGCACGACGTTCACTGAGCGTCAGGCGGCGCCTACGCGGCGGTCGAAGACGAGACGTTCGGCGGCGCGCAGGCCGACGCTGATCGCACCGGTGAGGACGCCGTCGTCGCCGAGTTCGCCTTGCACCACAGTCGTAGTGAGCGGGGTGAACGCGCGAAGCGCCCGGTCGATCGGCTCCAGCAGCAGGTCTGCCGCCGTCCCGACCCCGCCGCCGAGAACGATCAGCTCGGGGTCGATGACCGCGGCCACCGAAGCGACTGTGTACGCGAGCCGGTCTGCCTCCGCGGACACCGCGCGCTGAGCCAGTTCGTCACCCTCGCGGGCGAGGCGGAAGACTTCGCGGGCGGATCGCGCTGTGCCCAGGCCGAGTTCTCGCGCACCGCGAACCACGGACTGCGCGGCGGTGGCTTCTTCCAGATGCCCGCGCGCGGGCGGTTCGCCAGGTTCGTCGGTGACGCGCGTGCGGCCGTACGGCAGGTAGCCGATTTCGCCCGCCGCGCCGGTCGCGCCGCGGAAGACCCGGCCGTCGACCATCAGGCCCATGCCGACGCCGGTGCCGATAGTGATGCAGCCGACCACCGAAGCTCCCCGCGCGGCGCCGCTTTCCCATTCGCCGACCGCGGTGAGGTTCGCGTCGTTCTCCACCAGCAGGTCCGGCCCGAGCACCTGCTCCAGGTCGTCGAGCAGGCCCGGACGGCCCCAGCCGGGCAGGTTGGGCGCGTGCCGGAAGCAGCGCTTCACCGGGTCCGCGACGCCGGGGGAGCCCAGCACGCGGACCACGATGTCGTCGTTCGTCAGGCCCGCTTCGGCCACGATGTCCGCGGCCAGTTTGCCCAGCGCGGAGATCAGCGCGTTGCCGGAGCGGGCCGTGTTGCGCACGTCGCGCCGGGCGACCGTGGTGCGGCCGAGATCGGCGACCGCGACCCGGATGTGCTCGCGGCCGATGTCGAGGCCCAGCACGTAACCCGCGGTCGGGTCCGCCTCGTAGAGCACCGCCGAGCGGCCGGTGCCGGTGGACGTGTGCCCCGTCGCGCGGGCGAGCCCGGCCGCCTCCAGCGCCAGCAGCGCCTGGCTCACCGTCGGCTTCGACAGCCCGGTGTCCTTCGCCACCTGCGGCCGCGTCGCGGGCCCGCCGCGGCGCAGCAGGTCGAGCACCGCCCGCTGGTTGATCATGCGCATCCCGGCCGGGGTGCCGACCGGAGGTGTACCCGACCCTGCCACCTGCTGAGTTTCCTTCCCGTTCGGACTTCCGTCCTGCCACGGTAACCGGATTCGCCCCGCTTTGGCAGGAAAGTTTCTTTTCTTCCGGCTCGGGAGGACAGGCGGACGTCGTGGTCCCGACGATACGGGCTCGGCGGGCGGAACCCCGGGAAGGCACGCAGAGTTCGCCCTCCGCTGGTTGACGGGTCAGGCGTCCGGCAGCCAGTTGCCGTGGAAGCCGGCCGGCACGCGGCCCGGCAGATGGACCGTCGCGACCGGGTCCGCTTCGATGTCCTGCGCGTCGAGCACCACCAAGTCGCTGCGGTCGTCCGGTCCGTCGTAGACATACGCGAGCAGCCAGCCCGCGCCGTCCGGACGGTCGTCGGCCGGAACGAACACCGCTTCGCCCGGGATGTGTCCTTCCGGGAACAGATGCTCGCGCGCGGCGTTGGTGTGCAGGTCGTACCGGCGCAGCACGAGCGGACCTTCCGGGCTGTGCCATCCGGTGACGTGGCCGAAGCGGGCGTCGAGCCCGGCTAGCCGGTCGTCGATGCGGGGGAGCTCGCCGTTGCGGTCGTCGACCAGCTCCTCGGCGACCGTGCCCGCGGCCGGGTCGATCGTCCACCGCCAGAGCGCGCCCTTCGGATCCGGGACGCCCGGCCGGTACAGGTGCTCGTACCGCACGACGTGCACCACGATCCGGTCGTCGGCGGTGTCGTGCGCGTTGAGGGTGTGGAAGACGTAGCACGGGTTGATCTCGAACCAGCGCACGCCGTTTTCCGGGCGGTCGCGGCTGAGCAGGCCGAGCCGCGCGCCGTACGTGTCGCTCCAGCGGAACGGCACGCCGCCGTCGGTCGCGTGGTCGAACACCACCGGCAGGTCGAAGAACACGATGTGCGCCCGGGTGAGCGCGAAGTCGTGCATCATCGTCAGCCCCGGCACGTCGATCGGCTGGCGCAGCACGAGTTTCCCGGCGGCGTCGGCGCGGTAGTAGCTCACGTGCGGTGCGGTGATGCTGCCGTAGCCGAAGAAATGCAGTTCGCCGGTTTCCGGGCAGATCTTGGGATGCGCGGTCATCGCGTCGGCGAGCTCGCCGTCGAAATCGTAGACGCCGACGGTGTCGAGATCGGTGGTGATTTCGTACGGCAGCGAGGATTCCACGAGCGCGAGGGTGCGTCCCGCGTGATTGACGACGTGGGTGTTGGCGACGCTCGAACGCAGGTTTCGCGTGCCGTCGGCGTTGTACAGCACCGGATTCGGGATGTCGAAGCTCTCGGTGCGCACCCAGCGGTTGCGATACCAGGCGGCGCGGCCGTTTTCGAGCCGCACGCCGTGCACCATTCCGTCTCCGGTGAACCAATGCGCGCTGTCCTGGCGCGGGTTGGGCCCGTTGCGCAGGTACCAGCCGGTGAGTTCGGGCGGCAGGGCTCCGGTGACCGGCAGGTCGTAGGCGGTGAGTTCGTCGTGGACGGGGGCGTAGTGGCCTTTGAGATGGAAATCAGAGGTGGTCATCGATTCACGCGGCTTTCTGGGCACGAGCCCGGACGATGCGCGGATAGCGAACGGTGAACGAAATCGGAACCGCGAAGCCGAGCACCTTGAGCACGATCAACGCGACGGTGTCGTGAGGCGCGTAATGCAGCAGCACGGCTTCGGCGATGCCGGCGACCGTGAAACTGGCCGCCCAAACAGCGGTGATGACGACGTTGACCCGGCGAAACACCGCTGTCGCGGCGATTTCCGGCGGGACCATGGTTTTCGCGATCCCGAGCGTGAACGGCCGCTTCGCGGCGAGCGAGCCCCAGGCGGTCAGCGCCAGCCAGACATCGGTCAGCGCGCCGACGTAATCCCTGAGCGGCGAGGCCGGATCGCTGAACGACCAGAGCACGAGGACCGCGAAGAAAACGACCGCGGAGACCTCGATGAACAACGTGTCCCAGCCCTTGCCGCGCCGGCGTTCGAGCAGGAGCAGCCCGCCCGCGAGCACCAGCCCGGTCAGCCCGGACCAGCGCCAGTCGGCCTGCGTGGACACGACCGCGAAGGCGATCCACGGAAGGAAGCTCTTCAGGTAGTTCACCGGATCCCCCAACGTTCCTGTAGTGACATGTCAAAGCTAGAACGTGCGGACTGGACATGTCAATAGTGGAAGGTAGGGTGGGCGCATGACTTTGCGACACGCGGTGCTCGGACTGCTCGCCACCGCCCCGGGAAGCGGCTACGACCTGCTGAAACGCTTCGAAACGGCGATCTCGAGCGTCTGGACGGCCACGCAGAGCCAGCTGTACGGCGAACTGGGCAAACTGGAAAGCGCCGACTTGATCAAGGTGTCCGCGGAGGGCCCGCGCGGCCGCAAGGAGTACGCGATCACCGACGCCGGGCGTTCGGAATTGCGCAAGTGGCTGCTCGAGGAGAGGCCGCCGGCGCCGCGGCGGAACGAGATGCTGTTGCGGGTGTACTTCCTGGGCGAGGTCACGCCGGAGGAAGCGCGCGGATTCCTGAGCCGGCACGGCGCTTTCGCCGAAGGACTGGTCGAGGAACTGGCGGCGATCGACGCGTCGGTCGACTGGGACGACAGCGATCCGTCGCTCTACGGCCGGATGGCCCTGGAGTGGGGCAAGCGATACGCGGCGATGGAACGGGATTGGGCGGAGTGGGCGGCGGAAACGATCCGCACGGCCCGCGGCTGAGCATGACCGGCGACCAGACCCGACACTGCGGCGACGATGCGGTTTTCGCGCGCGATCTCCGGGACGAGGGCGAGCCCGAGGCCGAATTCAACCCGGGCATCGCCGAACGGTTTCCGCGGAAGAACGCGGCCGCGGGAGCGCTCGTCCGCGACGAACACGGCCGGATGCTGTTCGTCTGCCCGACCTACAAGCCGTTCCTGGAAATCCCGGGCGGCTTGGTCGAAAACGGCGAATCACCGCTGGCGGCGTGCCGGCGAGAGGTCCGCGAAGAACTCGGCATCGATGTGCCGGTGGGGCGGCTTCTCGTGGTCGATTGGCTGCCCGCGCACGGCGTCTGGCGGGACAGCCTGCAATTCGTCTTCGACGGCGGCGTGCTGAGCCCCGAACGGATCGGTGTCATCCGCCTGGCCGCGGACGAACTGAGCCGGTTCGAGTTCCTCGGCCTCGAGGCCGCTCAATCGCAGCTGCGGCCCTCGAAGGCGCGGCGAATCGCTCTGGCGCACCAAGCGTTTCTGGACGGGGAGACGTTTTACGGCGAGTTCGGCCGGAGGCTCGGGTAGCCCTCGCCTCCGGCCGGGCCGGGTCATCCGTCGGAAGACCGCTTCCAGATGTTGATGCCCTCCTCGGTGGCGTGCTGGTCGATCTCCGCCAGTTCCTCCTCGGCGAACGACAGATTGTCCAGCGCCGCGACGTTGTCCTCCAGCTGCTTCACGCTGCTGGCCCCGATCACCAGCGACGTCATCCGCGGATCGCGCAACGCCCACGCCAAGGCCAGCTGCGCCAACGTCTGCCCCCGCCGCCCGGCGACCTCGCCCAGCGCCCGGATCTTGCCGAGCTTCTCCTCGGTGATCGTGTCCGGGTTCAGCGATTTCCCTTGCGCCGCCCGGGAATCCGCGGGGACGCCGGAAAGGTACTTGTCCGTCAGCAACCCCTGCGCCAGCGGCGAAAACGCGATGCACCCGGCCCCGGCCTGCTCCAGGGTGCCGAGCAAATCGTCCGCCTCGGTCCAGCGGTTGAACATCGAATAGGACGGCTGGTGGATCAGCAGCGGCGTCCCCAGTTCCCGCAGCAACTGAGCGGCCTCCGCGGTCCGCGCGGAGTTGTAGGACGAGATCCCGACATACAGCGCCTTGCCCGACCGGACCGCCCGGTCGAGTGCTCCGACGGTCTCCTCCAGCGGCGTCTCCGGGTCGAACCGGTGCGAGTAGAAGATGTCGACGTAGTCCAGCCCCATCCGCCCCAGCGACTGGTCGAGGCTGGCCAGCAGGTACTTCCGCGAACCCCACTCGCCGTACGGGCCGGGCCACATGTCGTAGCCCGCCTTGGTCGAAACGATCAGCTCGTCGCGGTAGGGCTTCAGGTCGCTCGCCAGCAACCGGCCGAAGTTCTCCTCGGCGCTGCCGTAGGGCGGGCCGTAGTTGTTCGCGAGGTCGAAATGCGTGATGCCCAGGTCGAACGCGCGCCGGACGATGTCGCGCTGGACAGTGAGCGGGCGGTCGTTCCCGAAGTTGTGCCACAGGCCGAGCGAGATCGCGGGCAGCTTCAGGCCGCTGCGCCCGCAGCGGCGGTAGGGCATCGAGTCGTAACGGGCGTCAGCGGCAACGTAGGTCACCGGGCGATGCTAGCTGCTGGGTTGCTGGCGTCGTTGGCGACTTCCCGAGGGCATACATCGGATGACCCGCGGATGCTTCGGGTGCATCGCGGCTAGTGGGGAAAATTCTGGGCCAGAGGTCTGATGACTGGTCGGCGGGACGCTGCTTGTCGTTCCCGCCCAGTACAGTGCAGGTGAGCGATTGCTTAGGAGGCCACGTGGGCACCGGGTTTTTCTCGTCCGTCGACGACGTGTCGGCGCAGCTGGCCAAGGCCGGGTACCTCGCGTCGACCGCGGTCGCGACCACGGTGTTCCTCGCCGACCGGCTGGGCAAGCCGCTGCTGGTCGAGGGTCCGGCCGGGGTCGGCAAGACCGCGCTGGCGACGGCGGTCGCCGAGGTCACCGGCTCGCGGCTGGTGCGGTTGCAGTGCTACGAGGGCATCGACGAGGCCCGCGCGCTGTACGAGTGGAACCACGCGAAGCAGCTGCTGCGGATCACCGCGGGCCGCGACGAGACGTGGGACGAGGCGCGCACCGACATTTTCGGCGAGGAGTTCCTGCTGCGCCGCCCGTTGCTCACCGCGATTTCCGGCACCGAACCGACCGTGCTGCTGATCGACGAGACGGACAAGGCTGACGTCGAGATCGAGGGCCTGCTGTTGGAGGTGCTCGGCGATTTCCAGGTGACCGTGCCCGAACTCGGCACGATCACCGCGACGCAGCAACCATTCGTGGTGCTGACGTCGAACGCGACGCGCGAGCTGTCGGAGGCGCTGCGGCGGCGGTGCCTGTTCCTGCACATCGATTTCCCGGACGAGGACCTCGAACGCGAGATCGTCCGGCTGAAGGTGCCCGGCATCGAGGCCGCGCTGGCGGATTCGGTAGTGCGGGTGATCGCCGCGCTGCGGGCGATGGACCTGCGGAAACTGCCGTCGGTGGCGGAGACCGTCGACTGGGCGCGCACGCTGCTGGAGCTGGGCGCGGGCACGCTGGACGAGCGGGTGGTGCGCGAAAGCCTCGGCGTCGTGCTGAAGCACCAGGACGACATCGCGAAGGCCGGGGCCGGGCTGAGTCTCGACCAGGTGCTGGACGCGTCATGACCGCCGCGCCGGGCCTCACCGGACGGCTCGCCGAGTTCGTGCGGGCCTTGCGGGCGCAAGGCATCCCGGCCGGTCCGGGCGAGACGGCCGACGCGGCGGCCGCGCTGGAGGTGCTCGGCCTGGACGATCGCGAACTGGTTCGCGAAGGACTCGCCGCCGCACTGGTCCGCCGGGGCGGGCAGCGGACGGTGTTCGACGCTGCGTTCGACCTGTACTTCCCGGCTGGCGTCGGTGCCCCGGAGCTGGCGCGCGAAAATCCGCCGCAGGACCGGGAGGAACTGCGGGAAGCGCTCGCCGCCGCCTTGGCCGAAGGCGACGACCAGGCGTTGGACCAGCTCGCCGGAATCGCCGTGGACCTGCTGGGCCAGTACGGCGTCGGAACCGGCCCGGGCGGCGGGTACTCCGCGCATCAGACTCTCGACCGTCTGCAGCCGCAGACACTCATCGCCCGGGTGCTGGCCGCGATGCGCGCTTCCGGTGCCCCGGACGAGTTCACCGACCGGCTCACCCGCGACGAAATCCGCCGCCGCGTCGAGGGTTTCCGAGGCCGGGTGCGGACCGAAGCGCGCCGCCGTGCCGCCGAACTCCGGGGCCGCGAACGGATCGCCAAACACGCGATTGCTCCCGCAGCCGATCGCGTCGACTTCCTCATCGCCAGCCGTACGCAATTGGCCGAGCTGCGGCGCACCATTCAGCCGCTGTCCCGCAAACTCGCCACCAGACTTGCCGCGCGCCGCAAACGCACCACTCGCGGCCAGATCGACCTGCGCCGAACCCTGCGTCGTTCACTCTCCACCGGTGGCGTGCCCTTGCGCCCAGCCTACCGGCACCGGCGTCCTGGTCGCCCGGAAATCATCCTGCTGTGCGATCTTTCCGGTTCGGTGGCGGGTTTCGCGAACTTCACGATGCTGCTGGTGCAAGCGTTGCGGGACCAGTTCAGCAAGATCCGGGTCTTCGGTTTCGTGGACAGCGCCGACGAGGTGACGCACCTCGTGGACACCGGTGCCGCCGACCCGGAACAACTGGGCGCGCGAATGCTCAGCGAAGCCGCGATTGTCCGCTGGGACGGTCACAGCGATTACGGCCGCGCCCTGGGCCAGTTCACCGAGCACTGGCTGGACGCGGTCGGCCCGCGAACGTCTGTCCTGATCCTGGGCGACGCCCGCACGAACGGCGGCGACCCGAACCTCGGCGCCGTCCGCGTGATCCGCTCCCGCGCGCGGCACGTCCACTGGCTGAACCCCGAACGCCGATCCCTGTGGGGGACCGGCGATTCCGCCGCGCCGGACTACGCGGAGCTGGTGGAAATGCACGAATGCCGGAACGCGCAGCAGCTGGGCGTACTCGTCACGCGCCTTCTCCCGACCTGAGCCAGCTGTCAATCTCCTTGTGCAGCAACGCTTTGGTCTCCTCGGGCGCGAACGACGCGGCGACTGCGTTGCTCGCCAGCTCGGCCAGAGTCGTGTCGTCGTAACCGAAAACCTCACGCGCACGGGTGAATTCGTCGGTGATCGTGGTGCCGGTGACGTCCGGAACGTCAGTGTTGAGCGTGACCGCGAGCCCCGCCGCGATCAACTGGGGAAGCGGGTGCCGGGGGAGCGTCGGGACCAACCCGAGCACGACGTTCGACGAGGGGCACACCTCAAGGGCGATCCCGCTTTCCGCTACCTGAGCCATGAGCGCCGGGTCCTCCACAATGCGGATTCCGTGCCCAATACGCTCCGCACCGCCGATTTCGATGGCCTCGCGGATGCTGTCCGGCCCAGCGTCCTCGCCAGCGTGGTGAATGAGGTGCAACCCCGCTTCGCGCGCCCGGACGAACACCTCCTCGAACGGAGCCAGCGAGTGCCTCTCCTCGCCGGCCATCCCGATCCCGATGACCTCCTCGTGCTGCTTGGCCAGCTCCAACGTCTTCTCGGCCCGTTCGACCGACCGCCGCCGTGAGTGGTCGAGGATCAGCCGCCATTGCAGCCCATGGGATTTCCCGCCCTCTGACAGTCCTTTGAGGACCGCGTTGAGAGGCAGCTCAAGATCCCCGAGCCGTTCCCCGTGCGAGGCGGCGGTGAACGTGACCTCGACGTACCGAGTCCCCTGAGCGGCTTCGTCCGCGCAGAACTCGCGAGCGATCCGCTCGAAGTCTTCGGCGGTGCGCAGACACGACCGGGTGAGACTGTTGCGATCGGCGAACGCCCGAAACCCGTCGAACGCCGCTGGCTTGTCCGGCAGCTCGACTCCGTGGACGGCCGCGAGTTCCTTGAGCGTAGCGGGACGGATAGTGCTCTCGAGGTGGACGTGGAGGTGCACCTTGGGGAGGTTCGAAAGATCGCGCACGCGTTGGATGATGCCTGCCCCGTGCGTCTTCTGTCATCCAGGTTTCGCCCCCGGGAACCCGCGGCGATCGGGCGGCGTTGGGGTAGGTGACGGAGATTTCCGCAGGGGAAGGGATTTCGGGCGATGGCTTTGATGAAGAAACTCACCGTGCTGGCCGGTGCCGCGAGCGCGGTGTCGTATGTGCGGAAGAACCCGGAGAAGGTCAACGAAGCCGTGGGCAAGGCGGCGCGTTTCGTGGACGAGAAGACCAACGGGCGGTACCACTCGCAGATCGCGGGAGCGGTCCGGAAGGTCTCAGACACGACCCGGCCCCGGACGGCTGAGTGAGGCTCGGCTCTGCCTGATTCTGGCGGGGACGGTGGGCGGGGCCGGAGTGCGTGAGCGGTCTGCGTCAGCGGGCAGGCTTGCGGGACTGGCGCGCGTGAGCGGTGCCGGTTTGCAGGACCGGGGTGCGTGAGCGAGCACGTTTGCGTGACTGGTGTGAGTGAGCGGGCAAGGTCTGCAGGGCCGGGGGACCTCAGCGGGTTGGGTTGCGTGACCGGCCTGGGTGAGAGGGCAGGTCGTCAGGACCGAATGCCTCAGCGAGTTGGGCTGGCGGGCCCGGGCGTGTGAGCGGCACGGTTTGCGGGACTAGGGCTGGTCTGCGGGACCGGAGTGCGTGAGCAGATTTGCGGGGCGGGGGTTGCGTCAGCGGGGCAGGTTGGTGGGAGTGAGCCGCGTGAGCAGGGCGGCTCCTACGGGACTGGACTGGGTGAGCGGGCAGGATTTCAACCCTGAGGTGCGCGGCTGCTGCCGGATTCCTGGGTCTGGAGTGCGTGAGCTGGACCGGTTCGTTCTGCGGGAGTGAGGCGCGTGGCCGGGCCGGGTTCGCGGGACTGGGGTGCGTGGCTGAGGCAGGCTTCCCGGATTGGCGTGCGTGAGCGATGCCGGGTTGCAGGTCTGGGCGTGTAAGTGGGCGGGGCTGTGGGACTGGGCACGTGCGCGCGGGGCGGACCTGCAGGCTTGGGGCGCGTGGCCGGAGTCGGGCCGCGGCCCGTCCGCAGGTCTGACGCGGGCCTTTGGGTCCTAGCTGCCCGGCCGAGGGCGCGTTCGCCCGCCTCGGCACGCGAACGCCGGACCCGCACCGTTGCCCGGCAGACCCTAGGCACCCCGGCAACAGTCAGCTCCGCCCCTACCTCACTCCTCAGCCAGCGTTGCCAGCACTCCCTCCCCGTACTTGGCCAGCTTGCTCTCGCCCACCCCGCTCACCGTGCCCAGTGCGTCGAGCGTCGTCGGCATGAGCGTGGCGATCTGGCGCAGCGTGGCGTCGTGGAAGATCACGTAGGCCGGGACGCCCTGTTCCTTCGCCGTCGCTCCGCGCCAGGCGCGCAGGCGCTCGAACACCGGCGCCGCTTCCGCGGGCATGTCGACTGGCGCGGCAGCGGCTGTACGGCGGGAGGTTCGCGGAGCGCGCGCCGGGCGTTCAGGTTCGCGGCGCAGCTGTACTTCCAGAGAACCGTTCAGCACCGCGGCCGAACCTTCGGTCAGCACCAGCGACCCGTAATCCCCTTCGACCGCGAGCAGGTTTCGCGCCAGCAGTTGCCGCACCACCGCGCGCCACTCCTGTTCGCGCAGCTCCGTTCCGATGCCGAAGACCTTCAACGTGTCGTGCTGGAACTGGGTGACCTTCGGGGTCGTTTTGCCCAGCAGGATGTCGATGATCTGACCGGCGCCGAACTTCTGCCGCCGTTCGTTGCGCAGCCGGACCACTGTGGACAGCAGTTTCTGCGCGGCGATGGTGCCGTCCCAGCGTTCCGGCGGCGTCAGGCAGGTGTCACAGTTCCCGCACGGCTGACCGGACTGCCCGAAGTACGCGAGGATCTGCGTGCGCCGGCATTCGACCGTCTCGCACAGCGCCAGCATCGCGCTCAGATGCTGGGCCTGCAGACGACGGTGCATCTCGTCGCCCTCGGAGTTGTCGATCATTTTGCGTTGCTGCACCACGTCTTGCAGCCCGTACGCGAGCCAGGCGGTGGACGGCTGCCCGTCGCGGCCCGCGCGGCCGGTTTCCTGGTAATAGCCTTCCACCGACTTCGGCAGGTCCAGGTGCGCGACAAACCGGACGTCCGGTTTGTCGATGCCCATGCCGAACGCGATCGTGGCGACCACGACGAGCCCGTCCTCGCGCAGGAACCTCGCCTGGTTCTTCGCGCGGGTCGTCTTGTCGAGCCCGGCGTGGTAGGGCAGTGCCGGGATTCCGTTCTGCACCAGGAAATCCGCGGTCTTCTCCACCGAAGCGCGGGACAGGCAGTAGACGATTCCGGCGTCGCCCTGGTGCTCGGTGCGCAGGAGGTCGAGCAGTTGCTTCTGCGGCGAGTTCTTCGGCACGATCCGGTACTGGATGTTCGGCCGGTCGAAGCTCGCGACGAAATGTTTCGCGCTGTCCAGGCCGAGCCGTTGCGAGATTTCCTTGTGCGTGGCCTCGGTCGCGGTGGCGGTGAGCGCGATCCGGGGCACGTCCGGCCAGCGTTCGTGCAGCGACGAGAGCATCAGGTAGTCGGGCCGGAAATCGTGGCCCCACTGGGAAACGCAGTGCGCCTCGTCGATCGCGAACAGCGCGATTTTGCCGCGGTCGAGCAGCCGCACGGTGGATTCGACCGACAGCCGTTCGGGCGCGAGGTAGAGCAGGTCCAGTTCGCCCGAGACGAACGCGTCCTCCACCTCCTGCCGCTGCGCGAAATCCTGGGTGGAGTTGAGGAATCCGGCGCGGACGCCGACGTTGCGCAGCGCGTCGACCTGGTCCTGCATCAGCGCGATGAGCGGCGAGATCACCACGCCGACGCCCGGCCGCACCAGCGCCGGGATCTGGTAGCACAGCGATTTCCCGCCGCCGGTGGGCATGAGCACCAGCGCGTCGCCGCCGGAGATCACGTGCTCGACGATCTCCGCCTGGTCGCCGCGGAACGCGTCGTAGCCGAAGACGCGCTGCAGGGTCTCGAGAGCGGGGGAACGGGTGGCCTGCTCGGCCAGATCGGGGTGCGCCACTCGGCCGATTCTAGGGCGGCGGGCCGACCGGGCGAGCCTGCCCCGCCGGGTTCGGCGCGAGAGTCCCCCTCGCACCGGCCGTTTTCGGCGGTGGCGGCGGGTCTGGTCGCACAGGGTGAACAGCATGGCGACTGGTGACAGCCGGGATGACGGGACCCTTCACGCCGCCCTCGTGACAGACGGTGCCGAATCGGCCGCCCCAGCGCCGTTCGTGTGCGGTCCGGAGGCGCACAATGGGAGCCGTGGCTTTTCCGATCAACGACCTGACCGGGTACTTTTCCGGCGAATGGCAGCTCGTGCGCGAAATCGTCGACGTCGACGGAGCGGCGATGGGCGAGGCGAGCGGACGCGCGACCTTCACGTCTGACGACGGGGTGCTCGTCTACCACGAGTCGGGAGAGCTGCAGCTCGGAGCGCATCGCGGGCCGTTCGTCCGGACGTTGCACTACCGGCCGTCGGGAGGCCCCCGCGCCGCGGTGCACTTCGACCACGGCGGGTTCTTCCACGACCTGGACCTGGCGACCGGGGAGTGGACAGCCGAGCACCCGTGCGCCGCGGACTGGTACCGAGGGGCGTACCGCGTGCTCGACGATCGCCGGTGGGAGCAGGAATGGGTGGTGACCGGACCGGCGAAGGACCACGTGATCACGAGCCGGTTCACCCGCGCGGACAAGTGATCCTCGGCGCTTCGACCGCTGATTCCTCGCTGTCCCACGTGGAAACCAGCGGATATCGAAGCGTCCGGTGTGGACTACTTGCGCCGGTTGCGCAGAATCACCAGCAGAACCGTGATCGCTGAAATCGCGCAGGCGGCGGTGATCACCATGCCCGCCCAGGCGGGAATCGCGATACCGGCGATGTTGTCGAAACCGGGCAGGGCGCGGGGCGCGGTGATCGCCACTGGGCCCTCCGTTCGCGTCGTCGGCGTGCAGGTCGCTTTCGCGCCGGATTTTACCCGACGCCGGACGCCGCTGTCGGATCCGAAGTGGACGGTCGTGGTCACCGCTGGTAATCGACGGATTTTCCCGTGCCGCAACGGTTCGGCGGGCGCGAGTGGACCCCTCGCGCCCGCTGGAGTCACGATGCTGGGCAGCGGCCGTTCTTCGAGGCATGATCGAGGCAAGCGCACGACGACGGAGGAGGAGCGCGAAATGGATGTGGCCGATCTGCTCGTGGACGGATTCGGCCGGGTGCGGGAAGTGGTGCACCAGGCAGTCGACGGGCTGACCGCGGAGCAGCTGGCGGCGCGACCCGGCCCGGACGCCAACTCGATCGGCTGGCTGGTCTGGCATTTGGCGAGGGTGCAAGACGACCATGTCGCGGATGTCGCGGGAACCGGCCAGCTCTGGACGGCGCAGGACTGGCGCGAGAAGTTCGGCTTGCCGTTCCCGGCAGGCGACATCGGCTACGGGCACAGCAGCGACGACGTGGCCCAGGTGCGGCCGGAGTCGCCGGAACTGCTCACCGGCTACTACGACGCCGTGCACGAGCACACGGTGGCCTGGGTGGCGGGGCTCGACGCGGCGGCGCTGGACCGCGTGGTCGACGAAGGATGGAACCCGCCGGTGACGCTCGGGGTCCGGCTGGTCAGCGTGCTGTCCGACGACCTCCAGCACGCCGGACAGGCCGCCTACGTGAGGGGGTTGCTGCTGGGGTGATCGGAGCGGGGCGGCTGACGCGGCGGGCGGGCGACCGGTCTTGCCCGCGCGGCGACGGTTGGCTTCGGGCGACGGTTGGCTTCTGGCGGGCGCTGGTGGCGGGCGGTGGTCCGCGGGCGAGAGGCTGGGGCCTGTGGCTGGTGGTGGCCGGTGGCCGGCAGGCGAGAGGCTGGGTTCTGGGCCTGGTGGCGGCTGGTGGTCCGCAGGTGCGATGCCGTGGCTTGGGGCCGGTGGCCGGTAGCGGGTGGTGGTCGGTAGACGAGAGGCGGTCGCTGGTAGGCGAGAGGCGGTGGCTGGTAGCGGGGCAGCGGTCGGTGGGCGAGATGCCGTGGCGGTGGCTGGTAGCCGGGTGATGGTCGGCAGGCGCGATGCCCTGGCTTGGGCCGGTGGCCGGGCGCAGCGGCTTGCGGCCAGCGGGAGGTTGGGGCCTGAGCGGGTCTTGCTGGTAGTGGGCGGTGCCTTCCGGTGGTGTCTGGCGGGTGTTGGGCGGGTAAGCCACGACGGCGAGCCGCGAGTTGGCAGCCCGGGCACGGTGAGCCGGGCACGGCGCGGCGTCAAGCCACACAGCCATGGCCTGGGCCCACGCGGCGAGAGCCGGGCTGCCATGTTCGCTGGCCGTGCGGTATCGCTGGGTGCCGTTCCGTCTAGCTCCGCGGGCCTCAGCCGCCGGGGAAACTGAGCCCCCAAGGGGAAACTCAGCCCCCGGGGAAACTCGGCCAGCGGGGAAACTTCAGCCCCGGAGGAACTCGGCCCCCGGGGGAAAACTCACCCCGCGAACCTCAGCCCCCGAGAAACGTCACTTGCCGCCAATCCTCAGCCTCCGCCAAAACTCACTCGCCGCCAAACTTCAGCCTCCGCCAAACCCGCCTGCCGCCAAACCTCGGCCGCCGCAAGGCCTCACTCGTATCCCGTTCCCCGGTGGTCCGGCAACCGCCGCGGGCCGGGGCCGTCTTGGCCGAGCTGGTCCTGCGGGTTGGCGAGGCGGCATTTGGCCAGCGACATGCAGCCGCAGCCGATGCAGTCGTTCAGCTGGTCCCGGAGCTGTTCCAGCTGGCGGATGCGATGGTCCAGGTCGGAGCGCCAGCAGGACGAGATGCGGGACCAGTCGGCGCGGGTGGGGGTCCGGTCGTCCGGGAGGAGGGCCAGCACCTCGCGGATCTGCGCCAGCGGCATGCCCACCCGCTGCGACATGCGGATGAAGGTGACCCGCCGCAGGGTGTCGCGGCGGTAGCGGCGCTGGTTGCCCGCGGTGCGCCTGCTGCGGATGAGGTTCTCGTCCTCGTAGAACCGCAGGGCCGACGCCGGTACGCCGCTGCGGTGGGAGAGTTCGCCCACGGTCAGTTCGGGCAGCTCCGTCTTCGCCATGCGCTCAGCATAGCTTGACTTAAAGGGAGGTTGAAGTTCGAGACTCGTTTCCGGAGGCGGGAAACCTGTTCCGCCCCGGGAAAAAGGAGAAAAACGTGTCCGAAGCTCCTGTCCGGCTCGCTGTGCTCGTCGGCAGCGCCAGGGAAGGGCGGTTCGCCCCCACGGTCGTGCGCTGGTTCGCTCGCGAGGCCGAGCGGCACGGCGGGTTCGAGATCGACGTCCTCGACGTCGCCGAGATCTCGTTGCCGCTCGCGATGACCGGTGAAGGGGCCGCGCCCGTCGCTGCCCGGCTCGAAGCGGCGGACGCGTTCGTCGTGGTCACGCCGGAGTACAACCACAGTTACCCGGCCGCGCTCAAGAACGTCCTCGACTCGTTCCACGGCGAATGGCACGCCAAACCGGTCGGTTTCGTGTCCTACGGCGGGATTTCCGGCGGGCTGCGCGCGGTCGAGCACCTCCGTCCGGTCTTCGCCGAACTGCACGCGGTCACCGTCCGCGAAACCGTGAGCTTCCACTGGGCGCACGGCCAGTTCGGGGAGGACGGCGAACCGGTCGACCCGGCTGCGGGGACCGCGGCGAAGGCGTTGCTCGACCAGCTCGAATGGTGGGCTCGCGCGTTGCAGGACGCTCGGCTGGTGCGGGCTTATCCGGCATAACTGGAGCAGTGCGGGGTGGCGAAGGCCGGTGCGAGATCGGGCCTTGCCGAGGCGGGCCGGAAGCTGGTGGCGTGCCAGCGAGTGATGCTGCTCGATGGGTGCGCTGGAAGCTGGGGCGGCGCTGGCGAGCGACGCGATGTCCTGGGGGCGCCCGCCCCGCCTCCGCAGAGCCAGAGTGCCAGGTGATCGATCCCAGTCAGCCGGGGACTGGAAGCCCGTGGAGCACTGGCAAGCGATGCAGTGCCCTCGGCGAGCGGGGAAGCGATGCCGCTAAGCAGGGCAGTGCCCAGGCGGTAAAGGCTTATCCCGCTTAGCCATCCACCACGGAGCGGCGAAGGCCGGAGCAGGTTCCGGCCTTCGCCGTCCAGGCCGCAGATGCGCCCGGGCAAAGCCGCATGCCCACCAGTCAACGGCGCAGGCGCCTAGAGCACTGCCTCAGCCTGCATAACTGTCCACAGTAGACCGTCGAGCGAAAGCAGGCGCGTGCTCCGGACGCAAGCCGACCCCGCCCAGATAAGCCGTCAGCCCGGAAAGTGCCGGAAACCGTTGCAGCACCCGCATCGGCGCTGGCAAGCGGTCCAGGGTTCCGTCGAGCGCGGGGCGCAGCAGCATTTCGTGCTCACCCCGCTGGCTGGACTGCACCGCGACCGTCGGCAGCAACCGGCGGCGGCGGACAGCGGCCAGACGGGACGCCGGGATTTCCCCGCGCCGCAACGGTTCCGCGAGCAGTCGTGCGGTGGCGACGGCGTCCTGCACCGCGAGGTTCACCCCGACACCGCCCACCGGCGACATCGGGTGTGCCGCGTCGCCGATGCACAACGCGCCGGGTGCGTGCCAGCGCGGCAGCAGGCCCATGGTCACCTCCAGCAGTTTCACGTCGTCCCACGAACGGACGGCGGACAGCTGCTCGGGCGTCCAGCCGAAAAGTTCGCCCAGTCGTGCGCGGAAAACTTCGATCGGGCCCGAACGCAGCTGGGCGTCCTGGCCGCGGGGGATGAGGTACGACGTCTGGTAGTAGTCGCCGCGATCCATGGTGACTGAGGCGTATCCGGGGCCGAACCGGGCGAACACTCCCTTCTCGCCTGGTCCTGCCTTCGGCACGCGCACCTGCCAGACGTCCATCGGGACCTCCGACTCCTGCAGGGCGAGGCCGAGTTCACGGCGCACTGTCGACCAGCGTCCGTCGCAGCCGACCGTCAGCGGGGTGGCGAGTTCGTGGACCGCGCCGGCGTCGTCACGGTAGCGGACTCCGGTGACGCGTCCGCCTTCTCGCCGCAGCGAAACGACGGAAGCGCCCATGCGCAGCGAGAATTTCGGTTCAGCTGCGCCCGCTTCGGCGAGCAGGCCGAGGAATTCGGCCTGCGGGACCATCGCGATGTGCCGGTGCGAGCCGCGCAGCTTGCTGAAATCGGCGGCTATCACGGTCTCCCCGCCGATCTCCATTTTCATCCGTTCCAGGACCGAGCGCGACAACGCTGCGAACTGAGCGCCGAGGCCAAGTTCGTCCAGCAGCCGCAGCGTCGACGGGTGCACGGTGTCGCCGCGGAAATCGCGCAGGAAGTCGCGGTGCTTCTCCAGCACCACCACCTCGACCCCGGCCCGCGCCAGCAGCAGGCCCAGCATCACGCCGGCCGGCCCGCCCCCGGCGACCACGCATCCGGTCCGCTCCATCGGGACCTCCAATCTTAGAGACACTCTAAGTTTAGAGTAACGCTAAGATTCACGCCATGACCGGGTTGCGGGAAGAAAAGAAGCGGCGGACCCGCCAGGCGCTGATCGAGGCCGCGCTCACGCTGTTCGACGAGCAGGGCTACGACGGCACGACCGTCGCCGAGATCTCCGCGCGGGCGAAGGTCTCCCCGGCGACGTTTTTCAACTACTTCGCCACCAAAGAGGACGTCGTCTTCGCTGACCAGCACCTTTACGACGAGGTGGTGGACGGGGTCTTCGCCGCGGCGGAGCCGGGCAGCCCGGTCGCCGAGCTGGTGACCAGGACCGTCCACGCGCTGGCGACGGCGGACGCGTGGAGTTTCCCGCTGGACCATCCGCTCACCGAGGTGCGGACCCGGCTTCTGGCCGGGGTGCCCGCGTTGCGAGCCGGGTATTTGCTGCGCAACGCCGCGGTGGGCGATCGGTGGGCGGACAAGCTCTACGAGGCGTGCGCGCCGCGGCTGGACCGGGTGGAGGCCGCCGCGTTGACCGGCGCGGTGCTCGGCGCGTTGGAAGCGGCGTTGCGGCAGGTGCCGCCTGGCCACAGCGCGACGGAGGTGGTGCTGGCGATCGTCGACCGGGTGGTCTTCGGGTTCCTGCCCGCGCAGAAGGGCTAGTTGCAGTACAGGGATTCGAGTTTGGTGTCCGACGCGACCACGGTGATCCCCTTGCCGACCGGCTGCCCGGACGAGGCCAGCGACGCGGACACGGTGCAGACCACCTGCTGCAGACCGATCGGGTACAGCTGTTTCATCGATTCGGCGACGGTCACGGTCACCGGCTGGGCCGAGGTGTCGACGGTGACGTGCCGTCCGGGCGAGAGCATCGAGTAGTAGCCCTGTTTCTCCTCGACGGAGGTCGGGCCGCCGAACAGTTCCGTCAGGACCGTCGTGGGGGTCGCGTCCCTGGCCCAGGCCCGCTGCACGGGGCTGAGCTGTCCCGCGTAGACGAAGTAGAGCGTGATTTGCGGACGCGGGGCGCCTCGCTGGAAGCCGCCGGGGGCCTCGCCTGCCGGGATCACTCCGGTCGGCTGGACGCCGCACCCGGCGAGGACCGAGACCGAAACCAGGGCACACAAGAACCGGGCCAGTTTCATCGCTCCTCCTGCGCGGTGCGGGGCAGCCGGAGCGTGAACCGCGCCCCGTCGCCGGTGTTCGCCGCTTCGATGTCGCCGCCGTGCAGCCGGGCGTTTTCCAGCGCGATCGACAGCCCCAGGCCGCTGCCGTCGGATCGGGCCCGCGAGGTGTCCGCCTTGGCGAAGCGGTCGAACACCTTCGGCAGCACCTCCTCGGGGATCCCCGGGCCGTGATCGGTGACGGTCAGGAAAACGGCCGCGTCGTCGGCGCTCAGCCCGATTTCGACCGGCGGCGCGCCATGGCGCAGGGCGTTGCCGACGAGGTTCGCGACGACCAGGTCGAGCCGCCGCGGGTCGGCGGGCACAGTGACCCCGGGCGGCAGTTCGGCCTCGACGGAGCCGGTCCAGCCGCGGGCAGCGAGGCTGTTCCCGACCGCCTCGGCCAGGTCCACCTCCTCGACCCGCAGCTCGGCCCGTCCGGCGTCGAACCGGGAGATCTCGACCAGGTCCTGCACGAGCCTGGTCAGCCGGCGCGTTTCGGCCGACACCAGCCGCGCCGCCACCGCGGTGTCCGAGGGCAGCTGGTCGGCGTCCTCGTCGAGGACGTCGGTGACCACGTTCATCGCGGCCAGCGGGGTGCGCAGCTCGTGCGAAACGTCCGCGACGAACCGGCGCGCGTCGGCCTCCATCTCGCGCAGCGAGCCGACGGTGCGCTCCAGTTCCGCCGCGGTGTGGTTGAACGTCGTGACCAGCTGGGCCAGTTCGTCGGAACCCTTGGCGGGCAGGCGCACGTCGAGCTGTCCGTCGCCGAGTTTGCGGGCCGCCGAGTTGAGCGCGCGCACCGGCTGCAGCACCTGCCGCGCGGCCAGCAGCGCGAGCGCGACCGCGATCGGCAGGGCCAGCGCGGTCATCTGCCACGCGCGCGTCGCCAGCTGCTCGATCGCGGCCTCCTGGGCGGTCAGCGGGACCGTTTTGTAGACCTCGATGCCGGTGTGTTCCGCGCCTCCCGCCCCGTACCGCAGCAGCGGCATCCCGATGTAGAGCACCGGACGCCCGCCCTCGACGACCCGCTGGAACTGGATGCTGGTCCCGCCTGCGACCGCGCTGCGCAGGCTGGCGGGCAGGTGCGCCGGATCCAGCCCGACCCGCGAACGCAGCGAGCCGAACACCACGGTGGTGACGCCTTTGAGCGAACTCGCCATGTTGTCGAGCTGGCGCTGGTCGGGCGGGAGAGTCAGCTGCGGCAGGTACGTCGCGACCTCGTCGCGCAACTGCACCATCGCCGGGTCCTGCACGCCGGCCAGGATCGTGTTGCGCGCGGACACGTAGCTCGCGCCCGCCGCCGCGCCCGCGCCGACCAGGGTCATCGCCGCGAACGCCAGCACCAGCCGCAGGCGCAGCCCGGACGCCCACGACCGGAGCCGGTTCACGAGCGCCCGAACCGGTAGCCGAATCCGCGCACCGTCTGCACGTGGTCCGGCCGCGCCGGGACGTCTTCGATTTTCGCGCGCAGCCGCTGCACGCAGGCGTCGACCAGGCGGGAATCGCCGAGATAGTCGTGCCCCCACACGGCGGCGAGCAGCTGGCTGCGGCTGTACACCTGGCCGGGGGTGCGCGAGATCTCCAGCAGCAGCTTCAGCTCGGTCGGCGTGAGCGCGACCTGCTCGCCGTGCTTCCGCACCAGCATTCCGGCCCGGTCGATCACCAGGTCGCCGTGCTGTTCGGGGGCGGCGGCGCCGGGTTCGGCGGCGGTCCGGCGCAGCACCGCGCGGATGCGGGCGTCGAGCACGCGCGGCTGGATCGGCTTCACGACGTAATCGTCCGCGCCCGCTTCGAGACCGGCGACGACGTCGAAATCGTCGCTGCGCGCGGTGAGCATGATGATCGGAACCTGGCCGAGCGCGCGGATCCGGCGGCAGGTCTCGAACCCGTCGATGCCGGGCAGCATCAGGTCGAGCACCACGAGTTCCGGGGCGCGTTCGCGCAGCTGCGCGACGCCGTCCTCGCCGGTCGCGGCGGTGTGCACCGTGTGCCCCTGACGGCGCAGCGCCAGCTCCATGCCCTCGCGGACGGACGCGTCGTCCTCGATCACCAACACCACAGCCACAGGGGTCATTATTCGGGCTGCTCGCGGATTCGCGCGAACCGGGCGGATCTTGTAGCGAAACCATGACACGGCACTGACGAGATCCCGAAATCCCGGGTCCAGGCTCGAAGGCATGGCAGTACTGACTCCTGAACCGCCGACCGTGCCCCTGTCCGTGCCCCGGCACGCGCTCGCCCCCCGGCGGCGTTCGCGGACCGCCGTGCTGATCGCGGCCGCGATCGGGTTCGCGGGCGCGTTCGTCGTCGCCTACCTGCTGTTCGTGCGGACCGAGGCCGGGCAGCGCGCGGAGGACGGGGTCGTCCGTTTCGCGCAGAACCTTCCGCGGTCCACTGTGGACTGGGCGCGGCCGCTGGCCGGGATCGACGGGGTCGAGGTGTTCGGCGCGGCGGGGATCGTCGTCGTGGCGCTCGCCGTGCTGCGCAAGCGGTTCGCGCTCGGCGTGACCGCGCTGGTGCTGTACTTGCTGCCGCTGGCCGCCGCGCAGCTGCTCAAGATCTACCTGCTCGACCGGCCGGACGTCGGCTCGTCCGGAGCCCCGCACCACAACAGCTTCCCGAGCGGGCACGTGAGCGCGGCCACCGCCGTGCTGCTGGCGCTGGCCGTGGTGCTGCCCGCGCGGTTCCGGACCTGGGTGCTCGCCGTGGGTGCGCCCGGCGTCGCCTGGGTGGCCGCGGCGACCGTCGCGCTCAGCTGGCACCGGCTGTCGGACACCGTGGGCGCCTGCCTGCTCGTGGCCGCGGTGGTGTCGGCGGGGGCGGCGGTCGTCTCGGCACGGCGCCCGGACGGCGGCCGGATCCCGCCGGTGCTGACGGCGGTCGCGCTGCTCGGGCCGGTCGCGGTGGTGCTGGGCGGGTACGCGGTGCTGGCGTCGGCGACGTCGGTCCCGGCCCGGTTCGTGGCGGCGCTGGTGCTGGCGGCGTTGAGCGCGGTGGCGGTGGTGCTGCTGGCGGCTGGACCGCTCCGGCGGGTGAACTTCGACCCGTCCGGGGCGCGGAACCGGCTCAGCGGGACGGAAGGCGCGTGAGCGGTGCTAACCGCGATCGCCGCTCACGAGGGATTCCGGCGCGGTTTGATCCGCACGGCGGGCAGCGGGGGAGCGGGCAGCCGCGCCGGGCCGCCGGGGTACGGCTCGATCGCGCCGAACTGGTCGGAGTTCGCCTCCCACGCCTCGCGGTACCCGGCGATCTCGTCGTGGCTGCGGCCGACGAAGTTCCACCACATCAGGATTTCCTCGCCGAACGGCGGTCCGCCGAGCACGATCGCGCGCGCCGGAGAGGATCCGGGGTTGTGCAGGTCGAGCGTGGTCGCGCCGATGCCGAGGTAGCCGAGCTGGGCCCGCTGCAGCGAGGTGCCCGCGAAGGCGACTTCTCCGGTGTCGAGCAGAACGCCGTGCTCGAAGGACGGGTCCGCGTCGAGGCTGAGCGTGGCACCCGGGGCGAGGACGATTTCCGCGCCCAGCAAGGGAGTGAAGGTCTTCACCGGCGAGGTTTCCCCGGCGAGCGTGCCGAGGAAGACGCGCGCGGTGGCACCGTCGAGTTCGGTGGCGGGCGGGACGTAATGCTGGAAGTCGCGGGCGGTGTGCCGGTGCTCGTCCGGCAGCGCGACCCAGAGCTGGACCCCGTGCAGCGTCGTGGTTTCCGGCGTCGACACCTCTTCGTGGCAGATGCCGTGCCCGCCGGTCATCAGGTTCAGCTCGCCCGGCCGGACCATCGCGTGCGAACCAAGGCTGTCGCGGTGCTCGATCTCGCCGGTGAACAGCCAGCTCACCGTCTGCAATCCGGTGTGCGGATGCGGGCCGACAGACATGCCGCCGCTGACTGAGGTGTCGTCGGGACCGTAGTGGTCGGCGAAGCACCACGCGCCGATGAGCGAACGCTGGCGCTGCGGCAGGGTGCGGCGGACCGGCATGGCGCGCGGACCGCCGAGCGGGACGGAACGGGCGTCGAGGACCTCGACCCTGCCGGGGGCGGCGGGGTCGCCGCCGCAGGCCAGTTCGGCCGGTTCGGTCTCGATGTTGCTCATGCAGACACGATAACCGGCGTCAGCGGCCGAGGAGGTTGCGCAGCCAGTCGAGCGCGGTCGGGAGCGCGTTCAGCACCGAGATGTGCCCGTCGTGCGGGCGGAGCCACAGTTCGGCGTCCGGGAGGTTCCGCAGGAGCCATTCGCTGTGGCTGACCGGGATGACCCGGTCGGCGCTCCCGTGCACCAGCAGCACCGGAACCCGGACGTCGGCGACGTCGAACCCCCACGGCGTCACATACGCCAGGTCGTCGTCGGCTTCCGCGGCCACATCCGCCGCGGCGCCGGCGTCCTCGCCCAGCGGTCCCCAGCCGCCGCGCAACGCCGCCCAGTCCGCGTCGGTGAAGCTCGCCGGGTCGAATTCTTGCGTTTCCCCTTGCCGCAGCCGGGTTTCACGGCCCTCGCGGGCGGCCCGCAACGAGCTGTCGTCGGCCATCCCGCCGTACCAGTCGTACTCCTCGGAGTACGGAGCCAACCCGGCGAGAGACACCGCGGCCGCCACTCGATCCGGCAGGCCCGCGGCGCAAGCCAGTGCGTGCGACCCGCCGCCGGACGCTCCCATGACCGCGAACCGCGGCAGGTCCAGCTCCTCCGCCAGGTGCCGCACGTGTTCGGCTGCCGACCCCACTGTCCGTCCGGCCTCCGGAGCGGACCCGTCGTATCCAGGCCGCGCATAGGAAAGAACCCGGAAACCGCGGGCGGCCGCGGCCTCGACCACCGGCGGCAGCAGGCGGCCGGACTGCGGAGTCCCGTGATGCCACACCACCGGGAAACCGTCGCCCCCGCTGTCGTGGACCCGAAGATTCCGGCCGTCCGGCAGTGTCACCTGAGTCGTCCCCATGGCGGGAACTCTAGCCGCCCCATCGCGCTCGGCTGGCGAAATTGTCCCAAGCCTGGCGCACCAGAGCCGGATGCGCGAGCAGGTCCGACGCGGTCCGGGCCAGCGCCGACGCCGTGGCGAGCAGCACCGTCCGAGCCCTCGGCGACCCGGCCGCCTCGGCGAACGCCCGGCTGCCGACCGCACGCACCGGGTCGTGGAGCGCGACGGAGGGATGGATCGTCGGCATCCGCACGCTCAGATCGCCCACCTCGGCCCGGCCGGGGACCGCCGCGGCTCCCGACGGTGAGGCGTGGATCCCGCACGCCGCGAGATGCCGGGCGAAGTGCCCGGACAGCACCGGATTGTCCTGGAACCGCGCGTGAATCGGGCCGAACCGTTCGACGTTCGCCTTGGTTCCGGTGGCCATCGCGGCGCCCTCGGCGGCTGTGGTCACTTCGGTGACCACCCGGCTGAGCGCCTCCGAGTCCGGCGCGCGCAACCCGAAGCGCGCTTCGGCGAAATCGGGGACCACGTCGGTGGATTCCCCGCCGTGCGTCACGATTCCCTGCACCGCCGCACCGGACGGCAACCGGGCCCGCAGCGCGGCGATCGCGGTGAAAACCTGCACCAGCCCGGCGACCGCGTCGGTGCTGTCTTCCGGTGCCGGACCGGAATTCCCGTGCACGGTCACCCGCAGTTCGGTCCGCGCGGCGAGCGGAGCGGCGGCCCAGGTGTGCACGCCGGGCTGGAAAGTCAGCACCGCGTCGATGCCGTCGGCGGGGCGGTCGGTGACGACGACGGAACCGGATTCCAGCGTCCGGGCGGTGGCGAGCGCGGCGCCGGCGATCGCCGCGGCGACGAGGTTGTGCCCGAATTCCCGGTGCCGGTCGGACGGGAGCAGCAGGGCGACGCACGGACGCCCGGTGCCGTACCGCGCGGTGGCGCCGGTGATCTCGAAACCGGCCTCGGCGAGCGGCCCGAGGTCCGGAACCTGGTCGCCGTCCGGTTCGCGGGACCAGGCCCAGAGCCGCTCGGCGAGCAGTTCGATCTCGTGGTCGGTCCGGTCGTGCCGGTCCTCGTCGGACTCCATGCCGCCCAGGTACCCACCGGGCGTCCGTTCGATCCCTGCCGAAAGTGGGTAATTCGGCCGTGTGCGCGACGGCGCCGGTGCGCGATTGTCACTGGTATGACAGCGGGAAGCTACCGGGTGCTGCCGGCCGAGGTGTCGGCGATCGTGAAGAACGTGGAGGGCCTCGGCGCCGCGGCGTTCTCGGCCGTCCGCGACCTCGAGACGCTCGTGATCGACGCCTTGTCGTTCGCGGGCATCGGCAGCGGGGTCGCCGCCGCGAACACCTTGCTGCAGTCGAAACTCGTGTCGTCGCTCGGCGATTTCGTGAAGCTGATCGACCAGGTCAACGGCAAGGTTCAGCACGCGGCGCAGAACTACGCCGACGCGGACACCGCCGTGGCGCAGGGCTACGGCGGCGGCACGGGCGGCGGGGGAGCCGGGTCCGGCGGCGGTGCGGCTGCTGGGGGTGCCGCACCGCAGCAGCTGGACGACCGGGTCGTCGATTCGATCATGCGGTCCGAGGGCGCGACCGGCGAACAGGGCGGGGTCCGCGAGGCGTACGGCTTCCGGGAGAGCATGCACAACGGCTACGACCAGATCATGGCCGCCCGCCAGCAGTACGGGATCGGCAGCGCCGAGGAACGCGCGGTGGTCGCGCAGCTGATGACCGCGAACGCGCGCCGCGCCGGGGCGTTGGAGTTCACCGACGCGGGCACGCAGGCCGCGATCATGTCCGGCGCGCACATGCGCGGCGCGGGCGGCGTCCGGGCGATCCTGAACCACATGGGCGGCGCGGACATCGTGCAGAGCGCGCGCACCCTCGACCCGGCCGCGGTGCAGCAGTTGCAGGGCTTGTCGCCGGAGGAATTCCAGCAGCAGTTCCACGACGCGCGGATCGAATACGACCGGCAGGTCTACGGCGACACGACCACCCGCCAGAACGGGCACACGCAGAACTGGTGGGACCGCTACGGAAACGGCCTGACCCAGCGCTACGACCGCGAGCAGCGGGAGTTCCTGCGGCTGTCGCGGTAGCCGTTTCAGTCCAATTCGGACAATCGGGCCGTCAGGTCCTCGACGAGCCGGGCGAGCAGCCGGTCGAGGAGCTGGCGGTCTTCGGCCGTCCAGCCGCTCATCGCGTCGGCGAACCAGCCCTCGATGACCGCGACGTAGCGTCCGGCCGCGGTTTTTCCTTCCGGGGTCAGCTCGATCAGCCGCGCCCGCTGGTCGTCCGGATCGGCCACGCGCCGCACCAGCCCCCGGCTCTCCAGCCCCTGCACCTGCCGCGTCACGTGCGGGCCGACGACGTTCATCCGGTTCGCGATCTCGCCGACCCGCAGCGGCGCGTCCTCGATGTGCAGGATGCCGAGCACGCTCATCGCCGGCCGTTCCAGCGGCAGCCCGGTCGCTTCGACCGCGCGCTCGAACAGCTTCCCCCGGCGCAGCGACTCGCTCAGCTCGTTCAGCCGGGGCAGCAGGTCCCGGAACAGGGAAGGGACGGCGGACATCGCGGGCTCCTTGAATAGATACCTAAGTTAGGTATACAGTTGGGCCACCGGGATCGCGCGAGGCGGTTCCGGCCGGTCTCGAAAAGGATACCTAAGGTAGGCATCTATTGCCTGCCGGGGGAAGGGGAGAACCATGAGCAGGAGTGTGCTGATCTCGGGGGCGAGCATCGCGGGCCCGGCGCTGGCGTACTGGCTGAACCGGTACGGCTTCACGGTCACCGTGGTCGAGAAGGCGGCGGCGGTGCGCGGCGGCGGCTACCCGATCGACATGCGCGGCCCGGCGGTCGAGGTGCTGCGGCGGATGGGGCTGGAGGAGCGGGTCCGCGAGCGGCACGTCGGCACCCGGCGGCTGTCGTTCCTCGACGCCGACGGCGGCGTCCTGAACAGCGTCGCGCCGACCGTGATCAGCGGGGACCAGGCCGGGTACGACATCGAACTGGCCCGCGGCGACCTCACCAGCGTGCTGTACGACGCGGTCCGCGACGACGCCGAGTTCCGCTTCTCGGAGTCGATCGCCGCGCTGGACGACCGCGGCGACGAGGTCGGCGTGACCTTCTCCAGCGGCCGGAGGCAGACGTTCGACCTGGTCATCGGCGCGGACGGGCTGCACTCGAAGACCCGTGCGCTGGCCTTCGGGCCGGAGGAGCCGTTCCACCGCTACCTCGGCTACTGCTTCGCCGGATTCACCATGCCGAACCACCTCGGCTTGTCGCGCGAGGCCGTTTCCTGGGCGGTCGCGGGCCGGATGGCGGCGCTCTACGCCCCGAGCGACAGCGACCAGGTGCACGGGTTCCTGGTGTTCACCCGCGCCGACGCGCCGTTCTACGCCTTCGCCGACCCGGACGCGCAGCGCGATCTGGTCGCGAGCCGCTTCGAGGGCTACGGCTGGGAGGTGCCGCGGATGGTCGAGGCGATGCGCTCGGCGGACGATCTGTTCTTCGACGTGGTCAGCCAGATCCACCTGCCGGTGTGGTCGAAGGGCCGCGTCGCGCTGGCCGGGGACGCCGCGCACGCGACGTCGTTCCTGTCCGGGCAGGGGTCGAGCCTCGCGATGATCGGGGCGTATCTGCTGGCGTACGAGCTGGCCGACGCCCCGCACGACGTCGCCTTCGCGGCGTACGAGAAGCGGTCGCGGGAGTTCGTGGAGGCCAACCAGGCGCTGGCCACGGCCGGGTCGGCGGTGATGTCGCCGCGGACCGACGCGGAGGTGGCGGCGCGGAACGCGGCGTTGCGGGCGTTGGAGGGGCTGCCGGGGGAGTCGAGCTCCGAGGTGCACAACATGCTCACGCTGCCGCCGGAGCGCACGACCGTCTGAGGTCGTGCGCGGCGATCCCGGTGAGAACCGCGATTGCCGCGCACGAGCTTTCCCCGCCGCGCAGGAGCCGGTCGCGGCGTGCGAGGCTTCCCGGCGGCAGTGCGCGGTGACGGAACGGAGCAGGATGAACGCGATTGCGCGCGGCGGCGGGATGGTCGTGGCGATTCTGGTGGTCGTCGGCGGCACGGCCGGGCTCGGGGTGGCGCTCGGCCTCGGCGCGACCGCCATGCTGGCCGGGCTGACCGCGCTGTTCTGCTTCATCGCGGCCACCGGCGGGCCGTTGCGGCCGGATCTGTGGCTGCTCGCGGCTTTCGTGCCCGCGGTGGTCCTCGGCGGGGCCGGGCCGCGCCTGCTGGGCGAGGTGTCGACGGCGGCGTCGATCGCGCTGCTCGTGCTGGTGGTGTTCGCGGCGGCGGTGATTCCCGCGCTCGGGCCGCGGTATGTGACGGTCGGGCTCGGGCTCGGCATGGCTTCGGTGTTCGGCTACGGCTTTCAGCTGAGCGGTGCGGCCAGCCCGGTGCAGATCATCTGCGCGCCGGTGCTGGCCGTCGGGGTCGTCTTCGTGCTGCGGCTGGCGATGGGGCTGAGCGATCCGGGCAAGCCGACCCGCACCGCGCTCGCCGACGCGCTCGCCGGGCCGGACCGGGAGAGCGCGGAGCGGGCGGTGCGGTTGTGGGTGGCCGACCGGCCGCGGGCCTGGCAAGCGCGAGTGCTCGCGGGCGGTGCCCGGTACCACGGGACGGCCTCGTTGCTGCGGGACCGGCTGCGCGCGTTCGACGAGGAACAGGCGGCGGCGGTTTCCCGCGTGCTCGACGCCGCGGACGAACAGGTTGCGGCGCTTGCGGAAGCTGTGCGGGCCAAGACTGTTTCGGACCCGCCGGAGATCGAACGGATCGATCCGGATGTCGCGCTTCCCGGGGACACCGGTGCGCTGCTCGACGAAGCCTGGGCCGGGCTGTCCGCGATCCGGGAAGCAGTGCTGGCGCGCGACGAGTCCATTGTGGAATTCCCGAGGCATCTCGTCCGCGAGGCCTTGCGGCGCGAGGCGACCGGGGTGTTCTCGTGGCGGTCCGCGCAGTTTCGGCACGCGGTGCGGTGCGCGCTGGGGATGCTGGTCGCGGCGGTGATCGCGACGTTCCGGCCCGGTGATCCGCTGACGGTGTCGTTCCTGATGACGACCTTCGCGCTCATGCAGCCGGAGTGGCGGGACACGCTGGCGAAAGCGTGGCAGCGCGCCGCCGGTGCGGTGGCCGGTGCGGTGGTGCTGGCGGTCGCGCTGTGGCTGTTGCCGCAGGGGGCGCTGCTGCCGCTCGGGATCGTCGCGCTGCTCGCCGGATTCCCGTTCATGCGGGTGAAACCGATGGTGTTCAACGGCTGCATGGTGCTGATGAGCGTCGGGATGAACGCGACGACGCGGCATCTGGACGCGGTGTCGGTGCTCGTGGAGTACCTGCTGCTGGTGGTGCTGGCGGTGGCGATCGGGCTGCTGTTCGGCTTCGCGGCGGTGCCGGGGGTGCCGAAACCGTCTGCGGCGCAACGGTTCTCCGACGCTGTCGCGGAGACCGGCGAACTGCTCGCGTCGGTGGCGGAGCGGCTGCGCGGCGGGGGAGGACGACGCGAGGTCGGACTGCGGTTCCGTGCCGCGGCCCGGACGCATCAGGACTTGCTGAGCCCGGAGCCGGGCAGCCGGGAGCCGTCGCAGGGCGAGCGGGAGGCGCTGGAAGAAGCCGGACAGGGATTGCGCGGGCTCGCGGCGTCGGCGGGTGCGCTGCTGCAACGGGACGGGCAGTCGCCGGCGATGGCGTCCTTCGCCGAGGAGGCCGCGGCTGCGCTGGCGGGCAGCGGGGAACTGCCCGCGCGTCCGGCGGAGGCGGACGAGGAGGAGCGGCTGCTGGCCGACCTCGTGCGGGCTGACCTGCTGCGCGTGCATCGGGGCGCGGAGGTGCTCGCGAGCTGAAGGGACGTCCGGGCGCCGGATGCTTCCCTTGTTTCCCTTCACCTTCCGCGTTCGCGATGTCACCATCCGGACATGAGGAAACTCCCGATCGCCCGCGTCGCGACGGTGGCCGTGTGCACGGCGTTGCTGTTCCCGGTGTCCGCGGCGTACGCCGATCCGCCGCACAACCTGCCGCAGAACGCCAGCGGGTACGAGCAGTCCTTCTCGCCCGCTTACGACTACGACGGCGACGGCTGCTACGCCACCCCGGCGATCGGCCCGGACGGCACGCTCGCGCCGGGCCTCAAGACCACCGGAGCGGTCAACGGCAACTGCCGCGACAAGTCCGACCTGGACAACTCCCAGACCTACTCGCGCTCGACCTGCAACCACGGCTGGTGCGCAGTCGTCTACGCGAGCTACTTCGAGAAGGACCAGGCGGTCGACGGCAGCGGCCTCGGCGGGCACCGGCACGACTGGGAGCACGTGATCTCCTGGATCGACCAGGCGTCGAACCAGGTCGAGTACGTGACCACCACACAGCATTCCTCGCAGGTGACCTACCCGCGGTCGAAGGTGAGCTTCGACGGCACGCATCCGAAGACCGTCTACCACAAGGACGGGCCGGGCACGCATTTCTTCCGCCTCGCCGACGCCCACGACGAGCCGCCGGAAAACCATTACCACGATTGGCGGTACCCGCCGCTGGTCGGCTGGGACGGCTGGCCGTCGACCGCCCTGCGCGACCGCCTGATGGGCGCGGACTTCGGGGCCGCGACGATCAAGATCAGCGAGGGCCGGTACCAGGACCTGCTGGAGAAGTCGAAGCCGTCCGGGATCCCGTTCGACCCGCGCGGCTGACTGCGGGTCGGCACGGTCGGGCTTCGGGGGTGCCCCACGCAACACAGCGTTTCGGCGAAATCCGGGTAATAGTAAGCGGTATGCACCCAGTCCCCGTCGCGCTTCCGCTGGACGGAATCACCGTCGTCGCCATCGAACAAGCCGTCGCCGCCCCGCTGGCCACCCGGACCCTCGCCGACCTGGGCGCCCGCGTGATCAAGGTCGAGCGGGTCGACGGCGGAGACTTCGCCCGCGAGTACGACCACGTCGTGCACGGCACCGGCGCGCATTTCGTCTGGCTCAACCGGGGGAAGGAATCCCTGGCGGTAGACCTCAAGACCGCGGAAGGCCGCGACGTGGTGCGGCGGCTGATCGCGCGCGCCGACGTGTTCGTCCAGAACCTCGCCCCCGGCGCGGCCGCCCGGCTGGGGTTCGGCGCCGCTGAACTGCGCGCCGGCCACCCGGAACTGGTCGCGGTCGACCTGTCCGGCTACGGCACCGGCGGCCCGAGGGAGCAGCGCAAGGCCTACGACATGCTGGTCCAGGCCGAAGCCGGGCTGATCGGCATCACCGGCACCCCGGACACTCCGGTCAAGACCGGCATCCCGACCTCCGACATCGCCTCCGGGATGTACTGCGCGCAGGCGGTGCTCGCCGCGCTCCTGCGCCGGTGGCGAACCGGCCAGGGCGCGACGGTCGAGGTGTCGATGCTCGAAGCGACCGTCGAGTGGATGGGCTACGCGATGTACAGCCAGATGTACTCCGGACGCCAGCCCGCGCGGATGGGGTTGAGCCACGCCTCGATCGCGCCGTACGACGCCTACCCGACGAAAGACGGTCAGATGCTGATCGGGGTCCAGAACGACAGCGGCTGGCGGACGCTGGTCACCTCGGTCCTCGAAGCGCCGCACCTGGCCGAAGACCCGCGCTTCACCACGAATGTGCTGCGCGTGAAGCACCGCGCGGAATGCGACGCGGCAGTCGCCGCCGAGACCGCCCGATGGTCCACAGTGGAATTGGACGAGCGGCTGGCGAACGCGGGAATCCCGGCGGCGCAAGTGAAACAGGTCGCCGACGTCGTGGCCGATCCGCAGCTGCGCGCCCGCGACCGCTGGCGAAAGATCGGCACCGAGAACGCCGCGGTCGACGCGCTGCTGCCGCCGGTGACGTTCGCGGACGTCGAGGCGCGGATGGGCGACGTCCCGGCGTTCGGCGCGCATACCCGTGCGCTGCTTGAAGAAGCCGGGGCCGACGCGGACGATCTGCTGAGCCGGGGGATCGCCGCCGAGCCGCGTTGACAGTTGTATGGTGCATCTCTAGCATGCGGGGACATGCCGGGAGAAGACCGCGACGGCGACGCCCTGGACGCTATCCACCGCGCGATGATCCTGTTTTCCCGCGGGTCCCGGGTGCGCTCGAACGAACTGTACGAGGGGCTCGGGTTCGTGCAGTACACCATGCTGTCCTCGATCGACCTCGCGGACTGCGCGCACGCGGCGGATCTCGCTCAGGAGTACGGGCTCGACCCCTCGACCGTGAGCAGGCAGCTGGCGGAACTGGAGACCGCCGGGCTGCTGGTGCGCGGTCCGGACCCGCGGCATTCGCGCAGGCAGCGGCTGGAGCTGACCGAGGCCGGGCATCGCGCGCTGGCGGTGACCCGTGCGGCGCAACGGAAACGGCTCGAGGACCGGTTGCGGAGCTGGCCGAGCAGCGACGTTGCGGAGTTCGGGCGGCTGCTGTCCAGGTTCGTCGAGTCCTAGGGCCTGTTTCAGAACTGCTGTGGTTGGCATCGACGGAAGTGACTGGCCAGCCAGAGGTCCCCTTCCGGAACAGTCCTGGCGGTCCACAGTGGACGCGTCAGCCGCGGCGGACCGGGCCCAGTTTCGCGGAGAGGTCCTCGGCGAGATCGGCCGGGCGGGGCGGTCCGGCGGCGCGGTCGGCTGCCCACGCCAGGGCGAGCCGGCTCGGTTCCCAGCCGTCCTCGTCGATCCGGACCAGCTTGAACTCCGGCGGCGAGAACATCCGGCCGATGAACGAGGCCGGCGCGTAGGACACGAGCGCGACGAGGCGCCGGTTGAACACCTGCGCGGCCATTTCGAGTTCGCCGCCGCGCCCGCTCACCGCGCGCACGATGGTGCGCACGCCGCGCTTGGCGAGCCGCCGGGTCAGCGCGGCCAGGATGACCGGGTTCGGGCGGGCGAAGTCGATGACCACCTCGCGGTCGCGCAGTTCCTCGATGCGGACCAGGTCGCGGCAGGCGAGCGGATCGTCCGCGCGGACCGCGATCGCGCCCTGGTACTCGGCGACGGTGCGGGTGCGCAGCCGCTGGTCCTCGACGGAGAGGTGGATCAGCCCGAGTTCCAGATGCCCGGACACGAGTTTCGCGGTGACCTCGGCGGCCGAACCGGCGACCTCGAACGTCGCCGGCGCGGCCAGCCCGCCGACCGCGGTCTCCAGGTCTTCGAGCAGATCCGACGGCGCGTAGGCGGTGGCCCCGATCCGGATCGGCGCGCCGTCCTCGAGCAGTCCCGCCGCGATGTCCTTCAGACCCTCGACCTGCCGCAGGATCGCCCGCGCCGGGCCGAGGAGCGCCGCGCCGAGCGGGGTGAGCCGGACCTCGTGGTAGTGCCGTTCGAACAGCGGGCCGCCGAGTTCGCGCTCCAGCAGCTTGATCTGCTTGCTCAGCGGCGGCGGGGTGATCCGCAGCCGGTCCGCCGCGCGCTTGAAGTGCAGTTCGTCGGCGACCGCGACGAAGTACTTCAGCCGGGTGAAATCGATCTCCATCGTCCAATGTCCAGCGAGGCGGGCGGTTTCCGGCGATCATACGGCGGGAGCGGGGTGTCCGGCCGGTTGCCGGAGAGGGTGCGGTGCGGCAGGTTCGCGGAAACCGGCGGGGCGCCGAGCCCGAGCGGCTTCGCGAACCGGCGAGCACCGGCCCTCGCTCCTGCTGAGGTCTTCGTCCAGCGCCAGCGGCCTGCTAGCCCGGTGCCTCGGAAGCCAGCGGACCTCCCAGGACATCGATGCCGTGCGCCGGACCCCGCCGCGTGCCCGGACGTTCATCCGGCGCGAGCGGCCCGCCCGTTCTGCTCGTCCGGTGCCTCCAGCACCCCGCGCGCGACAAGGCCGGCTGTCTCCGCGACATCGAGCCCGAGCAGTTCCGCCGCGATCTCGAAGGTCTGCTCGCCGAGCAACGGCGCCTGCCCCACCGGCGGATCCGCGACGTGCGCGGCGTGGATCTGCACGTTCTCCAGCACATACGGTTCCTCCGCGTGCGGATGCAGCTCCTCGCGGAACGCGCGCCGCTCGCGGTACTGCTCCCATTCCGGCAGGTCCGCCGCCCGCAGCATCGCCCCGGCCGGAACTCCGGCCGCCTGCAGCAGCTCCATCGCCTCGAACGGGGAGTGCCGGGCAGTCCACTCGGTCACCGCCGCGTCGATCCGGGCCCGGGAAGCCGCCCGGCCGGAGCGGGTGGCCAAACCGGGAT
Organism: Amycolatopsis sp. NPDC054798; assembly: GCF_053611505.1. NCBI lineage: Bacteria > Bacillati > Actinomycetota > Actinomycetes > Pseudonocardiales > Pseudonocardiaceae > Amycolatopsis > Amycolatopsis sp. NPDC054798. Next base: position 49,074 of record NZ_JBSHAM010000052.1, read on the forward strand.
CGGCGGCCAGGTCGGGACGGTCCAGCACCGAGCACAACGCACCCCAATCCGCGTCGTCCCGGACGGTCACGGCCAGCCAGTCGTCGTCGCCGGCGGCGGGGAACACGCCCCAAGGCGCGTCGTGGGCGGGTCCGGCCAGGCAGTGTCCCCGCCGGGCCAGGTCTTCGGCGGCGATCCGGTCCGCGAAATGGCTCAGCATCACCTCGGACTGCGCGACGCTCACCGCCCCGCCCTCCCCGGTCCGTTCGCGGCGGACGAGCAGCGCCAGCGCGGCCAGCGCGCCGATCCGGGCGCACACGTGGTCCGGGTAGACCGTGACGGCGTCGCTGAACGTGCCCGGTTCGCCCGGATAGATCCACTCGCTGGTGAGTCCGGTCGCGGCGCGCACGAGCGGGCCGTAGCCGAGCCGTTTCGCCCACGGGCCGGTCGGGCCGAACGCCGAGCTGTCCACGACGACGATGCCCGGGTTCACCTCGGACAAGGCGGCCCGGTCCAAGCCGAGCGAGGCGATGACGCCGGGCTTGAAGTTGGTGAGCACGACGTCCGACTGCGCGACGAGCCGCCGCACGAGGGCTTGGCCTTCGGGGTCGCGCAGGTTGACGCCGATGGCGCGTTTGTTGCGGTGCCCCGCGGCGAATCCGTGCGACATCAGGCCCGGCAGCGCGGCCCGCGAACCGTCCGGGAAGGCGGAGTTCTCGATCTTGATGACGTCCGCGCCGAGGTCGCCGAAGAGCCTTCCGGTGTCGCCGCCGACCACGATCACCCCGAGGTCCAGCACCCGGATTCCCTCCAGCGGACGGCCTTCGCCGCGACGGCCGCGACCAGCGAGGACCGGCGCGGCGGTGACTCGCGCGCCGGAGTCTGGGCCGGCGACAGCGCGGTGTCCGTCGATCTCGGCGATCCCGGCCGGGACCGGTGCGACGAGACCGGGCGACAGTTCGGTGTCGCGGAAGAATCCTCGCGCGGCGAGCTGGTCGGTGTGCAGTGCTTCGGCCAGGGTGAGCACCGCGGCCGTCGGCACGCCGTGGCGCTGGCCCTCGCACTCCAGGTCGGCGCGGGTGCGATCGGCGAAGAACCGGCCGATCGCGGGCAGCAGATCCGGCGAGGCGTAGCGTTCCCGGACCTGGTCGTACTTCGGGTCGGCGAACTCTGCCGGGCTGCCCATCCACTCGAACATCCCGCGCCACTGCCGCCGCGACAGCAGGCAGATCCGGATATACCCGTCCTGGCACGGGAAAATCGGGTACCGGTGGCGTTCTTCGGTGCGTCCGCGCGGAAGGTCGCTCAACGGAACCCCGGCGGCGGCGCTGCCGACCATGCCGAAGGCCGGGTCGAGCGCCTGCATCGCGCCGTCGAGGACGGAGAAGTCGATGCGGTCGCCGCGTCCGGTGCGCAGCCGGTCCAGGTACAGGCTCACCGCCTGGAACGCGGCTTGCGCGGCGGCGACGTGGAAGGGCAGTTCGCCGGGCGGCAGCAGCGGCGCCCGGCCGGGGATGCCGGACCGGGACAGTTCGCCGGTCAGCGCATGAAAAACCGGGGTGGTGGCCTGCCAGCGCCGCCGGGTCGTGGCGCGGCCGAAGCCGCTGATCGACAGGACGACCAGCGCGGGGTGCCGGGTGTGCAGGCCGGGGACGTCGAGGAGTTCTTCGGCGGGCGAACCCGGCGGCGTGGTCTCGATCAGCAGATCGGCGTCCGCGAGCAGCTGTTCCCAGCCGTGCGAACCGGGGTCGGCGGCGGCGTGGGCGAAGCCGTGCCGGTCGAGGGCGGTGCCGATCGCGACGCCGTCGACGACCGGGCCGGTGGTGCGTTCGGCGGTGACGCCGGGCAGCACGACCCGGGTGACGTGCGCGCCGAGGTCGGCCAGCAGCCGTCCGGTCGCGGTCATCGGGCCGGACGACAGATCGAGCACGCGGAGCCCGGACAGCGGCGGGTCGTAGGTGTCGGACAAGGGAACCAGCCTCCTCGATGCTCAGCTGCGGCGGACAGCGCGGAAGGGAAGGTCGCGGTCGATCTCGGGTTCTTTGGGAAGGCCGAGGACGCGTTCGGCGACGATCGTGCGCTGGATCTGGTCGGTGCCGCCGCCGATGGAGGTGAAGAAAGCGTTGAGTGCCAGGAAGTTCACGTCGTCGGCGACCGGGTTCTCGTTCCCGGCGAGCAATGTTTCCGGGCCGGCGATGTCAGTGCGCAGGCGGCCTTCGGCGTGCAGGATCCCGGACATCGCGAGCTTTCCGAGCGACATCACCGAACTGGACGTGCCCTGTTCGGCAGCGGCCTTCGCCCGGGCGTTGTTCAACGCGTTCAGCTCGCGCAACGCGAGCACGGTGGCCAGGTTGTCGCGGACGACCGGGTCGGCGAGGCGGCCGCGTTCCCGGGCGAGCCCGACCAGGTCGTCGGCGATCGACCCGTGCCGCGACGCTCGCGCGCCGTCGCCCATGATCGAGCGCTCGTACGCCAGCGCGGTCTGGAGCACGCGCCAGCCCTTGCCCTCGTCGCCGACCAGGTAGTCCGCCGGGATTTCGACGTCGGTCAGGAAGACCTCGTTGAAGTGCGCTTCGCCGGTGATCTGCACCAGCGGCCGGATGTCGACGCCGGACTGGTGCATCGGCACGACGAAGTAGCTGAGGCCCTTGTGCTTCGGGACGTCCCAGTCGGTGCGCGCGATCAGCAGGGCGTAGTCCGCGGTTTTCGCGCCGGACGTCCAGACTTTCTGGCCGTTGACGATCCAGCGGCCGCCGTCGCGGACCGCGGTGGTGCGGACGGCGGCGAGGTCTGAGCCCGCGCCGGGTTCGCTGTAGAACAGGCAGGTCCGGGAGCGTTCGGTGAGGACGTCGTGCAGCAGGTCGTTCTTGAGCTTTTCGCTGCCGAACGCGAGGACGGTGTTGGCCGGGATGCTGTATTTGTCCTGACGAGCGCCGGGCGCGTCGGCCGCCTCGAACTCCGCGGCGATCACGTCGGCCAGCTCGGCCGGGTAAGCGCGGCCGGACCGTTCGACCGGCCAGGTCGGCACGGCGTATCCGGCGGCGACGACTTTTTCCAGCCAGGCCACGCGTTCCGGGGTGGTGCTCCAGCGGTCTGCGGCCGGGGGAAGCCCGGGCCATTCCGCGGCGAGCCAGGCTCGGACTTCTTCGCGGAGCTGGTCCGCGCTGGGCAGGGCGGTGGTCATGATCAGGCCCCCTTCGAGACGAGGTAGCGCTCCCGGTGCAGCCGCGAGCCGCCGAACAGCTGTGCGCCGGAGCGGGCGCGGCGCAGGTACAGATGCGCCGGGTGCTCCCAGGTGAATCCGATCCCGCCGTGCATCTGGATCGCGGACAGGGCAACGGTTTCGTACGCTTCCGCACAGGCGAACCCGGCGAGCGCGATCGCTCCGGGGCTGCCGTCCGCGGCGGCGTGCCGGGCGGCCGAGGCGGCGGATTCGACGTCCAGCAGCCGGTCGGCGGCGAGGTGCTTCATCGCCTGGAAACTGCCGATCGCGCGGCCGAACTGGACGCGGGTCTTGAGATATTCGACGGTCGTCTCGAAGATCTTGCGTGCGCCGCCTGCCTGCTCACCGGCCAGCGCGACGATGCTGAGGTCCAAGGCCTTCTGCACAGCCTCCCAACCTGCCGTGCCAATCCGCCGCGCTGGTGTGTCAGCGAAGGTGAATTGGGATAGGCGCACTGTCGGGTCGAATACCTCCGCCGCAGTACGGAGGAACCCGGCCGCGTCAGGTGCGACCTCGAAGACGCCAAGGTCGTCGCCGGTGCGAGCCACCACGAGAATGATGTCGGCGAGCTGGCCGAAGGTTACGTAAGAAGCGGTGCCGGTGAGAGTTCCGTTTGCTTGTACCGCAACGCCTTCGGGAGTCCAGCTGCCGGAAGGGCCAGTAATGGCGACGGTTCCGATGGAAGACCCGTCGGCGAGTGCGGGCAGCAGACGGCGTTTGTCCTCTTTGGACCCGGCCGCGTCGATGAGCGTCGAAGTAAGCACCGCGCTGGACAGGAACGGCGACGGCAGCAACACCGCCCCAATTTCCTCCGAAACCGCTTCGAGTTCTTCCGCGCCCAAGCCGACTCCGCCGTACTCGGTCGCGACCACCAGGCCGGGCAAGCCCAGTTCAGCGAGTTGTTTCCACAGCTCGGGGTCGTAGCCGGATTCGGTCGCCAGCACGCGGCGCACATCCGCTTCCGCGCAGCGGTCCGCGAGCAGGTCGCGCACCGCCTCCCTCAGCTGTTCGGTTTCCGCGGCGCTGATCGCCATCGCCGGACCGCCTTCCCGTCGCTGTGTCCCGAATCCCATGCTGGGCGCGGAAAACCGCGATGTACATCACGGATTCCGACACCCGCAGGTTTCCGGGAGCGACATCGGCGCACGTGTCGCGGGCGCTCATCTGCCGGTGTCCCGACCGGTCGTTTACGCGGCGTCAGCGGGATGCGAACGTGGAGGTGCGACCACCGGTCGGGAACGGAGTGCGAAGATGACGAGCAGGCGGGAGACACCGGCGCGCCGGAGGGCGGCCATTGCCGGTCTCGGGCTCACTGAGCTGGGCAAAGTCTACGGTCCGAGCGCACGGCAGTTCGCCGCGCAGGCGGTGCGGCGGGCAGCCGCGGACGCCGGGATCGGGCTGTCGGACATCGACGGGCTGCTGGTGTCCGCCGGAACGACGCCCGGAGTGGACCTGAGCCTGCAAGTCGACTTAGGACTGCGGGACCTGCGCCTTTTCACCCAGATGCAGGCTTTCGGCTCGACTGCGGGTGCGATGGTGCAGTACGCGGCGATGGCCGTCGAAGCGGGCATGGCCGACACCGTGGCCTGCGTGTTCGCGGACGCGCCGCTGCAGCGGGGCAAAGCGACCGGCGCGGCTTACGGCGGCCGGCGCGTGACCCCGGCCGGGTGGGGGAGTCTGCTGGGTTCCAGCGGTTTCGCGGGGCCGAACTCGTTTTACGCGCTCGCCGCGCGACGGCACATGAAGACCTACGGCACCACGAGCGAACAACTCGGCGCGATCGCGGTCGCGCAACGCGCGTGGGCGGCGAAGAATCCGCTGGCGCAGCTGCGTGATCCGATCACGCTGGCCGATCACCAAGCGTCGCGGTTCATCGCGGAGCCGTTCCACCTGCTGGACTGCTGCCTGGTGTCGAACGGCGGCGCGGCGGTGATCGTGACCTCCGCGGAACGGGCGGCCTCGCTGGCCCAGCCCGCCGTTCGGGTGCTCGGCTGGGGGCAGGCGCACCCCGGGAACTCCTTCCGCCGCAACGACAATCTCGGCCTCGTGAGCGGTGCGGCGCAGTCCGGCCCGGCGGCGATGGACATGGCCGGAGTGACCGTCGAGGACATCGACATCGCCGAGATCTACGACTGCTACACCTTCACCGCGCTGCTCACCCTGGAGGACTACGGGTTCTGCGGCAAGGGCGAAGGCGGCGAGTTCGTCGCGACGCCGGGCATGCTCGGCCCGGACGGCAAGCTCGCGATGAACACCGGCGGCGGCCAGCTGTCGTCCTACTACCTGTGGGGGATGACTCCGCTGTCCGAGGCCGTCATCCAGGCCCGCGGCCAGGGCGGGGAACGCCAGGTGCCGAAGCACGACACCGTGCTGGTTTCCGGCAACGGGGGCATTCTGGACCACCACAGCACGCTCGTGCTCGGCGCGGCGTGAGCGGAGGGAGGACAATGCGGATCAACCCAGTCGCCCGCGACGAAGAGTCGGCGGCGTTCTTCGACGGCGCCGCCATCGGCGAGTTCCGGCTGTTGCGACGGCGCGGCACCGGCGAATACCTGGACCCGCGCACAGTTCCGGACCCCGGCGACGATCTGGAGTGGACGGCCGCGGCGGGAACCGGCACGGTGGTGTCGTGGTCGGTGGTGCACAAGCGGGCGCGCGACGGCGGAGAGCCGGAACGCGTCGTGGTCGGCATCGTGGAGCTGGCCGAGGGACCGTGGTGGTGGTGCCGGCTCGACGCCGACCCGGACGCGGACCTCTGGCAGCTGCCGGTGCGGGCAGTCTTCGTGCCTTCCGGCCCTGGTCCTGACCACGAGAAGGTGCCGGTCTTCGCGCCGGCGGAGGAGGACGGCCATGCCTGAGGACACCCCGGCCGCGCTCGTCGAACAGCGCGGACACGTCCTGCTGATCACGCTCAACCGGCCGCACGCGATGAACGCCGTCAACGCGGAGCTGAGCGAACTCGTCGGCACCGCGCTCGAACGCGCCGAACAGGACCCGGAAACGCGCGCCGTCGTGCTGACCGGGGCGGGGGAACGGGCGTTCTGCGCCGGAGCCGACCTGAAAGCCGTGTCGCGCGGCGAATCGCTCGCCGCTCCGGGCCACGAGGAATGGGGATTCGCCGGGTACGTGCGGCATCCGGTCTCGAAACCGACCATCGCCGCGGTGAACGGCTTCGCCCTCGGCGGCGGCACCGAACTCGCCCTGGCCAGCGACCTGGTGGTGGCGGCCGAATCAGCAAAATTCGGGCTGCCCGAGGTGAAACGCGGCCTGTTCGCCGCGGCCGGCGGGGTGTTCCGGCTGCCGCGGCAGATCCCGCAGAAAATCGCGATGGAGATGATGTTCACCGGCGAACCCCTGACCGCCGCCCGCGCGGCGACGCTGGGACTGGTGAACCACGTGGTCCCGGACGCCGACGTGCTGGCCGAGGCGATGGCGCTGGCGGAGAAGATCGCGGCGAACGCGCCATTGGCGGTGCAGGCCAGCAAACGCGTCGCACTGGGCATTGTGGACGGTTCGATCCCGGCCGAGGACGGCGCGTGGGACAGCACCCGGGAGAACGCTGCCGGGGTGATGACGAGCGAGGACGTGCGCGAGGGGACGATGGCGTTCGTCGAGAAGCGTGCGCCGGTTTGGCGGGCTGAGTAAGCGTTCTGTGCTCGGGAAAACGCGTTCCGTTCGGTTGGGCGGTGAGGGAACCTCGGGCGCGCACTGGCCGGGCGGCTCGCGGCGAGTCGCGTGCCTGAGCATTTGCTGGGTCAGTCCGTCGTCTCTGGTCGCAGGGAGGCTTCGTTTCCGGCTTCTGCGGCAAGGGGGCAGTGGCATTCTGGAATGGTCAAAGACCGGCAGTTCTGCATCTGTAAGCCCATCCCTGGTATCAGCTGGCAACCTCGAAGAACGAGTCCGATTCGGGCAGCCACGAGGGTGACCAATCGACTACCTCAATGGTCCTCCATCCCAGGTTCATCTCTCGGATTATCTTGTCCGAAAGGTCGACGGTCAGGGTTCCCGTATTTTCGGGCTGTTTCATGTTCTCGACCGTGACCACGACGATGTGATCACTGATCTTGCGAGCGTCAACGGGCCGCCAGTCGTCGGTGGACCTGCCGAGAATGGGGGCTTGCTCCGGCAGGATGGGGTGGAGCGGAGAAGGGACGAGAAGGCTGGTACCAGCGGGGCGCGAACTCGGTGCCCCGTGCGCGGGCACCACCCACTCGGTGATTCCGTCATTCACGCGTAATTCCTGACAGCCTTCTATCCTCCACCGCAGTCGTGCCGACATTGGCCGACGCGTGATGGCTACCGAACTGAGGGACTCGGTGCCGGTCCGGTCGCGCTGAATCACAGTGCCGGCACCGGAGGTCGGCTGGTAGTCAAGCAAGGCTCCAAATGCTTCACCCAACGCGCGCACTTTGCCCCCTCGGCTCATTCGCGGTCGCAGGGCGAGGATACCCGGAGTTGGGTTGTCCGTGGCAGACTCGCCAAATGCGAGGGTGGGGGCGACGCCGTGGACGCGGGTGCCGAAAACGGGGTGACGGCAACCAGTGGTCATAGTGGCCGCCGCGGCAGTGGCGTTGTTCCTTTCGCCGGCCGGGAACGCGACGCTGCACGATCAGATGAGCCGGACGTGCCAGTGAGCAGTCGGAGGGTGCTGCGGCAGACGAGCCTCGACCTGATGGGCGATCTGGTCGCGCTGACCGGCCCGTCCGGTTCGGGCAAGAGCACCCTGCTGATGATCGCGGACGGTTGGGACGCGCCGGACAGCGGGACGGTCGCCGCGCACCCGCCGATGCCGGACGTGCCGGTTTCCGAGCAGTCGTGGCACGTGCTGGCTTTCTTGCCGCAGTCGATCGCGCTGTTCGAGGAGTCGACGTTGGCGGACAATCTCGCTTTCGCCGCGCGGACTGCGGTGGCTCGGGCATTGGCGGCGGGTCCGCTGGTGCTGGCGGACGAGCCGACGTCGCATCAGGACCGTGCGCGCGGAGACGGCACTGCGGCAGGCAGCGGATCGCGGGACGGCGGCGCTGGTGGCGTCCCACGACCCGCTGCTTGCCGAGCACGCGGACCGCGTAGTGGCGATCGGCGGGAAGCAGCTCAGTTCACTTTGGACGGATGCCGCGCCAGTGCGGTCACCTGGATGTCCATGTACGGGAACAGCGGCAGGTTCGACAGGATCTGGTGCAGTTCGTCGTGGTCGGCGACGTCCAGCACCGAGTAGTTCGCGTACTCCCCGGCGATTCGCCAGATGTGCGGCCATTTCCTGCTGCGCTGAAGCTGCTGGCTGTACTCCTTCTCGCGCGCGATGAGGGCGTCGCGGACCGCTGGGTCCAGGTCCGCGGGGAGGCGGACGTCCATCCGCACGTGGTAAAGCATGGTTCTCCTACCAGATCAGGCCGGGTCGAGGACGAAGCTGTACTCGATGGCCTCGCCGTTGTCAGCCGGACGAGGGTCGAGCAGCAGTTCCGGCTTCACCGCGGACGCGATGTCGTCGTCGTTGTGTTCGTCGCCCGGGAAATACAGCTGCGCGGTGAGCAGTTCGTGGCCCGGCGCGGAAACCTTGACGTGCAGGTGCGCCGGACGCCAGGCGTGCCAGCCCGCCGCCGCGATCAGTTTGCCGCACGCGCCGTCGGTGGGGATCTGGTACGGCGCGGGGCGCACGGTGTGGATCTCGAAACGGCCCTCGTCGTCGGTGGTGAAGGTGCCGCGCAGGTTCCACTCCGGGATGCCCGGCGCGAACTGCGAGTACAGCCCGTCCGCGTCCGCGTGCCACAGTTCGACCTTCGCGCCGCCCAGTGCCGCACCAGTGGTCGAGGTGACCTGGCCGGTCCAGGTGAGCGGGGTGCCCGGCTCGTTCTCTCGCGTCGGGATCGAACCGCGCGCGCCCTGTTCGGGGGCGTCGGGCACGTAGTACGGGCCTTCGATGGTGCCCTTGTTGCCCTTGCGGTGCTCGGTGGCGACCTCCTCGACGACGTGCTCGACCCAGACGTCCAGGAACAGCGGCCATTCGCCGTCCTCGCCGACGCTGATCAGCCACGATTTGAGGGCGTTGTACTCGTCGTAGGTCACCTTGTGCTTGCGGATCGTCGCGTGCACGGCCTCCAGCACCTCGCGGGCGAGCAGGCTGACCCGTTCCTTCGGGGTGTCCGCGACGCCGGCGAACTTGTCGCTCTTGAACCGTTCGGTGGCGTTGGCTCCGGACGCGGCGGCGGTGGGGGAATGCGTGGCAGTCATGAATCCTCCTTGATCCATCGGGGGTTTCCGGCTCAGCGGTCCTGCCGGTAGTGCCGGAGCTTGCCGGGGTCGAGTTCGGCGCCGAGGCCGGCGCCGGGGCGGATGACCAGTTCGCCGTCCGCGATGCGCAGCGGTTCGGCGAGCAGGTCGTCGGTCATGTCGAGGAAATTGGACAGTTCGCCGGGGCGGCGCGAGGTCAGTTCGTACGACGCTCCGAACGCGACAGTGCACAGTGAACCGAGCTGGCCGTCGATCTGGTTGCCCATCACCACTTCCAGCCCGAGCCCGTCCGCGAGATGGTGCGTGCGCTGCGAACGCGTGAACCCGGTGCGGGCGGTTTTGATGCTGATCGCGGTGGCCGATCCGGCGAGGATCTCGCGGGTCACGTCGGCCGGGGTCACCGCGGATTCGTCGGCGATGAACGGAATGTCCAGCCGGGACACCAGCCAGCGGCGGCCGAGCACGTCGTCGGCGGGGCACAGCTCCTCGGCGAACAGCAGGCCGAGGTCGGCCATTTCCTGCATGGCGCGGGCGGATTCCGCGGCCGTCCAGCCGCGGTTGCCGTCCACGTACAGGTCGACCTCCGCGCCGAACCGTTCGCGCAGCGCCCGGACCACCGCGGTGTCGAGCGAAACCGGACGGCGGCCGACCTTCACCTTGAACGTGGTGATGCCGTAGCTGTCGCGAATCCGCTCCGCCTCGGCGACCATCGCGGCCGGCTCGTCGAAGCCGAGCATGTGCGACACCTTCATGCGGTCGGTGTAGCCGCCGAGCAGTTCGGTGACCGAGACGTCGAGGCTCTGCCCGAGCGCGTCCCAGATCGCCATGTCCAAAGCGGACTTCGCGGCCGGATTCCCGACCGTGCGGCCGAGCCGGGCGTGCACCGTCTCGCGTTCGAGCAGGCTCAGGCCGACCACCTGCGGCGCGAACACAGTCTCGATGACGGCCACGATCCCGGCTTGCGTCTCGCCGTAGGTGAACGGCCGCGGCGGCGCTTCGGCGACGCCGACAACGCCGTCGTCGGTGTGCACGCGGACGAGCACATGCTCGGCCGTGTGCACCTCGCCGGACGCGAAACGCAGCGGTTTGCGATAGGGGATGGCGAACGGGATCGCCTCCACCCGGGTGATCTTCATCGTGTCCTCCCTGACACGGGCACTTCGACGGGGAACAGCTCGCCGAGCGCGTCGAGCACGGCCGGGACCAGTGCCGAGGCCCGGTCGCGGTGCCAGGCGAGCGCGAGCTGGACGGTGGCGGCCCCGGCAAGGTCGCGGAACACGACCCCGGCCAGCGGCAGCGCCCGCGCGGACGCGGGGACGACGCCGACGCCGAGACCGCCGGCGACGAGCGCGAGCAGCACCGCGGTGCCGGCCGCCTCGTGCTCGCGTTGCGGGGTGAACCCGGCGTCGCGGCAGCTGCGCAGCACCGCTTCGTTGACGACGGAATAGCTGGCCGGATAGGTGACGAAAGCTTCGGCGCGCAGATCGGTCATCGACACCACTGGTTCCACCGCGAGCCGGTGGTCGGCCGGGACGGCGAGCACGAGCGGCTCGGTCTCGATGATGTGCAGGTCGAGGTCGGTGCCGGTGACCGGCGGACGCAGCACGCCGATGTCGAGCGTGCCGTCGCGCAGCTGTTCGCACTGCTCGCCGGTGAGCAGATCGGCGTGCACTTCGAGTTCGACCTCGGGCAGCCGGTGCTGCAGCGCGCGGGCGACCTGCGGCAGATGCGAAAGCGCGGCGGTGCCGGTGAAACCGATCCGCGCGAGCCCTCGGCGGCCGTCGGCGATGCGCCGGGCTCCGCGCGCGCCCGCCTCGACGGCGTCGAGGATCCGCTGCGCTTCGGCGAGGAAGAACCGTCCGGCCGGGGTGACCTGTACCTGCCGGGTCGTGCGGCTGAGCAGGGCGACGCCCAGCTCGTCCTCCAGCTGCCGGATCGCGTGCGAGAGCGCGGGCTGGGCGAGGTGGAGGCGTTCGGCGGCGCGGCCGAAGTGGCAGGTCTCGGCGACGGCGGCGAAGTACCGCAGGTGGCGCAGTTCCATCGGGCTGCCTCCTCACCGGCTCCTCGCGTGGTCTCGCTCACCGTAAGTGGCGGTATTGAGTGAAGACAAGGAGCGGTTTGCGTTGGATTGATAAACAGAATCGAATAATCCCACCCTAGGTCAGGACTGGGTCTTGCCCTGGTGTGGCCGGGGCCGCCGGCTGGCACAGTGCGGGAAATGCCCTGCTGGGGAGCCGATCAGTGCAGATCGCGAAGCCCGTTGGAGGAGTCATGACCGAGACGCATGCCCACGCCGCCGCCGTAGTCGCGGACGCGGTGGTGGAGGACCCGGAGGCGGGCGTCTACCGCGCGAACCGCCGGATCTTCACCGACGAGGAGATCTTCGAACTCGAGATGAAGCACATTTTCGAGGGCAACTGGATCTACCTCGCGCACGAAAGCCAGCTGCCGGACCCCGGCGACTACTTCACCACCACGATCGGCCGCCAGCCTGTCGTCATCACCCGCGACAAGGGCGGCGAGCTGCACTGCCTGATCAACGCCTGCGCGCACCGCGGCGCGATGATCTGCCGCCGCAAACGCGACAACCGGCCCACGCTCACCTGCCCGTTCCACGGCTGGACCTTCCGCAACGACGGCAAACTGCTGAAGGTCAAGGACCCGGACGGCGCGGGCTACCCGGAGTCGTTCGACACCGACGGCTCGCACGACCTGACGAAGGTCGCGCGCTTCGAGTCGTACCGCGGGTTCCTGTTCGGCAGCCTCAACCCGGACGTCCTGCCCCTGTCCGAACACCTCGGCGACGCCACGAAGGTGATCGACATGCTCGTGGACCAGTCACCGGACGGACTTGAAGTACTGCGCGGGGCGTCCACGTATACCTACGACGGCAACTGGAAGGTCCAGGCGGAGAACGGCGCGGACGGCTACCACGTCACCGCGACGCACTGGAATTACGCGGCCACCACCGCCCGGCGCAACACCGGCGAATCGGCGAACGACACCAAGACCCTCGACGCCGGTTCCTGGGGCAAATCCGGCGGCGGCTACTGGTCGTTCCCGCACGGGCACCTGTGCCTGTGGACGTGGGCGGGCAATCCGCAGGACCGGCCGCTGTGGCCGCGGATGGCGGAGCTGAAGGAGAAATACGGCGACGCCAAGGGCGAGTTCATGGTGCGCGGATCGCGGAACCTGTGCGTGTATCCCAACGTCTACCTGATGGACCAGTTCTCGACGCAGATCCGGCATTTCCGGCCCATCGCGCCGGACAAGACCGAGGTCACCATCTACTGCATCGCGCCGAAGGGCGAAAGCGCACAGGCGCGGGCGTGGCGGATCCGGCAATACGAGGACTTCTTCAACGCCTCGGGCATGGCGACGCCGGACGACTTGGAGGAATTCCGGTCCTGTCAGCTCACTTTCCGTGCGACGGCCGCGCCGTGGAACGACATGAGCCGCGGTGCGCGGCATTGGCTCACCGGCCCGGACGAGGTCGCTTCGTCGCTCGGGCTCGACGGTGTCGTATCGGCTGGGCAGAAGAACGAGGACGAGGGCCTTTATCCGGTGCAGCACGGATATTGGCAGGAAACCCTGCGCGCGGCGATCGCCCGCGAGCAGGCCGTTCGAGGAGAATCCCGATGACCGCCGCCGCCGAGAAGACCATTACCCAGCACGACGTCGAGCAGTTCCTCTATCGCGAGGCGCGGTATCTGGACGACCGCGAGTTCGAGAAGTGGCTGGAATGCTATGCCGAGGATGTCGTGTACTGGATGCCTTCCTGGGGCGACGACGACCTGCTCACCGAGGATCCGCAGCGCGACATTTCGCTGATCTACTATCCGAACAAGGGCGGGCTCGAGGACCGGGTGTTCCGGATCCGCACCGAACGGTCGAGCGCGACGTCCATCCCGGAACCGCGAACCAGTCACAACATCGCGAATGTCGAGCTGATCGAGCGGCACGGCGATCTGGTGGACGTGCGGTTCAACTGGCACACGATGTACTTCCGGTACCACACCGTCGACCCGTATTACGGGACTTCGTTCTACACCATCGATTTCTCCGGGCCTTCGCCGCTGATCCGGCGGAAGACGGTGGTGCTCAAGAACGATTACATCCACCACGTCGTCGACGTGTACCACTTCTGAGCGGAGGCGGTCATGAACCACCGGATCGCTCTGTCCTTTGAGGACGGTGTCACCCGCTTCGTCACCTGTGCGCCGGACCAGACCGTCGCGGACGCCTCGTACCGGCAACGCATCAACATTCCGCTCGACTGCCGCGACGGGGCGTGCGGAACCTGCAAGGCGTTCTGCGAATCGGGGGAGTACGAGGGCGGTTCTTATCTCGAAGACGCGCTGAGCGCGGACGAGGCCGCTCGCGGTTATGTGCTGCCGTGCAGCATGAAGCCGAAGTCCGATCTGGTGCTGCAGATCGCGAGCACGTCCGCGGTCGCGAAGACGCAGGCCGCCGAGCATCACGGGACTCTCGTTGCACTGGAACGGCTTTCGCCCACCACGATGTCGCTGACCGTGGAGATCCGCGACCGGGACCGGCTCGCGTTCCTGCCCGGGCAGTACGTGAACATCACCGTGCCCGGCACTGAGGTGACGCGGTCGTATTCCTTCAGCAACGCGCCCGACGACGAGCGGTTGACTTTCCTGGTGAAACTCTCGCCGGGCGGGGTCATGTCGGATTACCTGACCGGACGGGCGAAACCCGGCGACGAGCTGACGTTCACCGGTCCACACGGGAGTTTCTTCCTGCGCGAGACTGATCGGCCGGTGTTGTTGCTGGCCGGTGGTACCGGGCTCGCGCCGATTCTGTCCATTGTGCGCACTATGCGCGATTCTGGTGCAGCTCGACCGGCGCATCTGGTGTACGGCGTGAGCACCGACGACGATCTGGTGGAGACGGCGACACTGGAGAAGCTCGCGGGCGAGGTTCCCGGGCTGACGTGGGATTACTGCGTTTCGGACCCGGGGAGTGCCGCGCCCAACAAGGGGTACGTGACCACGCTGATCCGGGACGAGCATCTGCACGGCGGGGACGTCGCGGTGTATTTGTGCGGTCCGCCGCCGATGGTGGAGGCGGTGCGGGAACATTTCGCGTCGGCCGGATTCGAGCCAACCGGGTTCTATTACGAGAAGTTCGCGCTCGCCGCGCCGGTTCGCGTGCCGGAAATCCCGGTGCAGCCGGTCGCGGCCGATCCGGAACCCGAGCCGGAGCTGGAGTTCGTCGCCGGTCGTGCGTTGGCCGGGCAGGAGTTGTTCCCGGAGGTCGAACTGGCCCCGCTGCGGGCCGGAGCGCCGCTGTCCGCCGAGGAAGAGGCGCGGGTCGCGCGCACGATCGCGGGCCAGGAAATGCTGCCCGCGGCCGACGAAACGCCAGGCGAGTACGAAATCGGCGAGGAACACCCGTCGGTGCACGAATCGGATGCGGTTTTCGAGGCTCGGCAAGCGCTCGAACTGGGCGCGCTCGAATTGACCATCGGACGGCTGACGTCAGGCCAGCTCGCGGGGTACCGGCTGCTGGCCGAGTCGACGGTGCCCTATGTGGACGGTGACCGGTTCCTGGACGCCGCTGCCTACACCGAAACCAACGCGGCGTTCCACGACTACCTGTTCACGCTCACCGGCAACGAGCATCTCCTGCAGGCATATCAGGCGCTCGGCGTGAAAGGTCACATGGCCGAGACGCTGCGCAACGCGTCCTGGTGCCATCCGCGCTGCACGCAAGACCACCTGGACTTGGTCGCCGCGTTCGAGTCCGGAGACCGGGCGACCGCGCGGCGGCTGATCGCTGAGCACGCGGAACGGTCGAAAGTCACCACCCGGCGGGCGATGGGCAGCACCGCGGAAGGACCGAAATCCCTGTCGCCGGGGAGGTTCGCGGGCAAGGTCGTCGTGGTCACCGGCGCCGCACAGGGGATCGGCGAGGCGACGGCCCGGCGGATCGCCGCGGAGGGCGGCGCGCTGGTGCTCGCCGACCGGTCCGGCCTGGTCAGCGGGTTGGCCGCTGAACTGCCCGAGGCTGCGGCGGTGGTCGCCGACCTGGAGACCTGGGCGGGGGCGCAGGCGGTCGCGGAAACCGCGCTGGCCCGGTTCGGCCGGATCGACGTGCTGGTCAACAACGTCGGCGGCGCTTTGCGGTTCAAGCCGTTCACCGAGTTCGGCCCGGACGAGATCGAGGCCGAGATCCGCCGGTCCCTGCTGACCACGCTGTTCTCCTGCCGGGCGGCGCTGCCGTCCATGGCGCAGCGGGGCGGCGGGGTGATCGTGAACGTCTCCTCGGCGGCCACCCGCGGCATCCACCGGATCCCGTACTCGGCGGCGAAAGGCGGGGTCAACGCGCTTACCGCGTCACTGGCCTTCGAGTACGCCGACGCCGGGATCCGCGTGGTCGCGACCGCACCGGGCGGGACCGAAGCCCCGCCCCGGCGGATCCCGCGCGGCGTCCCCGATCCGGCCACTGACCAGGAACGGGAGTGGTTCCAGGCGCACATCGACCAGACTGTCGGGTCGTCATTGCTGAAGCGGTACGGCACCCTGGACGAGCAGGCCGCGGCGATCGCGTTCCTGGCCTCGGACGAGGCCTCGTATGTCACCGGCACCGTCCTGCCCGTCGCCGGGGGCGATCTCGGCTGACGGAGGCATTCGGCGAAGCGGAGAGGACCGTGACGACAGCGGCGGAGGAGCTGGCGGGTCTGCTGTCGCGGGCGGGACGTGCGGTACTGCTGTGCGGACCGGCTGGCTGCGGGCGCACCACGCTGGCGTGGCGGGCCGCCGACGCGTTCCCCGGACCGGTGCTCCGGGCGACCGCGGCCGAATGGGAGAGCGGCAGCGCGTTCGCCGTGCTGCGGCAGCTGTTTCCGGACCTACCGACCGAAGGCGGTCCGTTGTCGGTCGCGGGGCGGATCGCGGCGGAGCTGGTGCCGGGGACGTTGCTAGTGGTCGACGACGCGCACCTGGCCGATGTGGATTCCGTGCGGACGTTGTCGTCGCTGCTGCGGCACCATCCGGCGGTGCGGGCCACCGTGCTGCTCACCGCCGCGACCGGGGACGGCCGCGCCCGCGCGGACGTTCTGGAGCTGCTCGGCCGGATGCCCGGCGACGAGGTGCGCGTGCCGCCGCTCGACGCCGCGGAAGTGTCCGAACTGGCCTTGGCGCAGGGAATCGCTCTGCATCCGACGATGGCCGAACGGTTGTGCCGGCACACTCTTGGCCGGCCGCGTGCTGTCGTGCAGCTGTTGACCGAAGTTCCCCGGGCCATCTGGGGCGGGTTCGACCCGAACCTGCCCGCACCGGCTGCGGTCGCGGCTTCGGTCCGAGAGCGGATCTCGCAGCTTTCGCCTGCGGCAGAACGGTTTGTCGCCGCTGTTGCGGTGCTCGGCGCTGGCGCGGCGGTGCAATCGGTGGCGTCGCTGGCTGATCTCGACGGCGATCCGTTGCCGGTGCTGGACGAGGCGTGCGCGACAGGGCTGGTCGAACTCGCGCCGCGAGGGCTGGCCGAAGTGGGGCCGCCCGATCCGATGGTTCGCGCGGCCGTGCTCGCCGGGTTGGGGCCGGAACGGCGGTCGAAGCTGCAGCGCCGGGCGGCGGAGCTGGTCGAGGATCCGGCGCGGAGTTTGCGGTTGCTGGTAGCGGCCAGTCCGGTGCCGGACGCGAGCGTCGCGGATCGGCTTGACGCGCTGGCGGTCGAGCGGGCCGCGGCGGGGGCGTGGGGGACGGCTGCGGTACTGCTCAACGATGCCGGGCGGCTTACCGAGGACGCTGAGCTGCGCCAGGCCCGGATCACCCGGGCGGTGGACGCGTTGATCGGTGCTGGTGATGTGTTTCGTGCCGCTGCGCTTGCTCCGGAAGTCGAGAGCATGCGCGAGACGCCGTTGCGGGACGCGGTGCTCGGTTACCTCGCGGTGGTGCGCGGCCGGGCGGCCGAAGCTGGCGGACGGCTCAGCCGGGCTTGGGATATCGTCAACGCTTCAAGAGATCCGGAGACCGCCGCGTTGATATGCCAGCGGTATGTGCTCGACGCGCTGTGCCGGTATTCCGCCGAGGATCTCGTGCGGTGGGCGGATCGGGCGATCGAGCTGGCGGTGCCGGAGACCCCGGCCGCGGTCGAGGCGGCGGCGATCCGGGGGCTGGGGCTCGCCGCTTCGGGGCGGGCCAAGCAGGCTCGGCGGGATTACGGGCAGCTGGCGGAGCGGATCCGGCACGGTGCGCAGGCGCAGCGGGTGGTGATGGCACGCGGGTGGCTGAATCTGCTCACGGATCGAATCGACGACGCGCGGGTGGATCTGGAAAGCGCGGTGCCGACGAGTTATTTGGGCGGGTCGGCGCGGATTTCCTTGTGGGCACAGGCTTGGCTGGCGCGGACGTTGTTCCTGAGCGGCGAGTGGGACGACGCGTTGCGGGTGGTCCGGGAAGCGCTGGTGCTGGTGGACCGGACCGGGATTGTCCTTACCGCGCCGTTGCTGCATTGGACTTCGGCCGCGGTGCACGCGTTGCGCGGGGACCAGGGACGGGCGGAGGAGGCGTTGCTGGCTTGTGCGTCAGGGCCGCAGGATTACGAGATCATGCGGGTTCCGGCGTTGCTGGCCCGGGCGCAAGTCGCGGAGGCTGCGGCCGATTCCGCGGGGGTGTTGCGGGCGTTGCATCCGTTGACGCGGGTTTCGTTGCCGTGTTCGGTGGATGAGCCTGGACATTGGCCTTGGCAGGATTTGTACGCGCATGCGTTGGTCCTCAGTGGACGGTCGGAGGAGGCGGACGCGTTTTTGGCTCCGCATGAGCGGGCTGCTGGTAAACGGGAGCATGTTTCTGCTCGGGCTCGGCTGGCGGCGGCTCGGGGGCGGTTGCTGGGGGCTCGGAATGATCATGTGGGGGCGGTGGCGGCGTTTGACGCTGCGGTGGAGATGATCTCGGGGTTGCCGTTGCGGTACGACCAGGCTCGGATCGCGTTCGCGTATGGGCAGACGTTGCGGAGGTTGGGGAGGCGGGCTCGGGCGGATACGCAGTTGGTGGCTGCGCGGGACGGGTTCGCGGCTATGGGGGCGGTGAGTTGTGTGGCGCGATGTGAGCGGGAGTTGCGGGCTGGGGGCGTGCATGTGCCGCGGGCAGGGGCGGGGCGGTTGACGCCGCAGGAGGAGGCGGTGGCGCGGATGGTGGCTCGGGGGCAGTCGAATCGGGAGGTGGCTGCGGAGTTGTTTCTTTCGGTGAAGACTGTGCAGTATCACTTGACCCGGATTTATGCGAAGTTGGGGATTCGGTCTCGGACGGAGTTGGCTGTGTTGCGGTCTGGGGAGGAGTGAGTCCGGGGGCGGCTCGTCGCCTGGCGGCGACATTGCGCCTGGGCGTGGTTGGGGCACCCCGAAGCTGATTGTGACGACGGACGGCGGGTGCTTGTCAAGGCGGGAAAGATGCCTTGACA
>NZ_JBSHAM010000053.1:0-67372 GCF_053611505.1 Amycolatopsis sp. NPDC054798
CGCCGGGCTCTTAAAAGGCCGGGACCCCGGCTTCCGAATTTGCCGGTTATGGGCTCCTTGAGGGAATCTGATTCCCTCAAGGAGCCCTTCACGGACCATTGTCGTTCAGCGCGAAACCCCGGTCTGGGAACCCGCCCTTTCCTTCCGTACCGCTACTTCTTCGGCACGCCCAGCGCGGCCAGCGCCGGACCGGCCATGATCACGCCCTTGCCGGTCACCGCGTCGAACCCGGACGCGCCGAGGTCGATCGCGCTCGCCTCCAGCGCCGTGCGGACCTCCGCCGGGGTCGCGGACGGCTTGCCCGACAGCAGCAGCGCCGCGATCGCCGCCGCGTGCGGGGCCGCCGCCGAGGTCCCGAAGAACGGCTGGAAGCCGGCGACCGAAGTGGCCACGCCGTCCGCCGCGGTGATGTCCGGCTTGGCGCGGGTCGCGCCGCCGGTCGAGGACACGTTGCCCGGGGTCAGCTCAGTGCCGTCGGCGTTGTAGAAGAGGTGCCGCTGGCCGTCGGAGGTGAAGCGCTCCCACTTGCTGGCCGAGGTGAACAGGCCCGGGTACGGACCGGCCGGGTTCGCCGGGTCTCCGGTCTCCAGCGGGCGGCCGAACGCGGTCGCCGCCGGGGCCGCGGCCACCGAGAACGCCGCGGCCGCCGCCGAGTGGCCCGAGGTCACGCCCGCGGTGCTGAACGCCTTGAGCGAACCGGAGTCGACGAACCGGCCGCGGACCACGTTGAGCGCGAAGAACCGGTCCGCGCCGTTGTACTTGACCACCGCGAGGCGGTAGCCGGAGCCGGATGTCGGCACGGTCAGGCTCTCGTACGGGTTCTGCGAACCGTTCTGCGGATTGGCGCTGGAGGCGACGACGCTGCCGGAAGCGTTGAGCAGGAACAGGTCGTAGTCGCTGGTCGAGTGTCCCCACGGGTCCGACCAGAACAGCGTCACCGGCCTGCCGAGCGAGCCCGGCGACAGCGGGTCGGTCGTCTGCACGCCGCTGCCCGGGTCGAAGTCGTGCGGGGTGCCGGTGACGCCCGGCAGCGTGGTGCCGGACGAGCGGAAGTCGCCCTCGTAGTAGCCGCTGGTGCCGTCGGTGAAGTTGCCGGAGTTGCCCGCGGAGGAGAAGTAGAGCGCGCCGGCCGCGGTCACGTCGTTGACTGCCTGCGCGACCTGCGTGTCCTGGAACGGCGACTCGTCGAAGTACGCGACGTCGTCGACGATCACCGTGCACTTGCCGGTGGTGCGCAGCGCGCGGATGTTGTCCGCGAAGCTCGATTCGCTGGTGAACGCGGTGGCGAAGCCGAGCGCCGCACCCGGAGCGAGATCGTGGACGATCTCCAGCATCGCGGTGCCCTCGTCGCCGCTGCCAGCCTGGCCGGACAGCACGTCGACCGCGGGCAGTTCGCCGGCGTCCTGCGACTTCTTCAGCGAGTTGACGCCGTCGGAAAGCACGCAGACCTTCACGCCGGTGCCGTTCACGCCGTATTGCGTACGCGCGGTGTCAGCGCCGTGCGCTTTGTCCCCTTCGGACACTTGCAACGCCGCGACGGCCTTCTTGGCCAGCTGCTGGCGCTGCGCGTCGGGCTCGTTCCAGGTCATCGCCTGCGTCGCGGGCTGGACCTGGCGGACGTCGCCGCGCGCCGCGATCCGGTCCACCGCGTTGAGCGGCAACTGGGCGCGAACCGCGCCATTGGACGATGTGGACTGAACGGTGCCGCCCGCGGCGCGCACGGCGTTCGCGATCGCGGCGCCAGCGGTTCCGGCGATGTCCACCGAAACCGTGCCAGTCTGGCTGACCGGCAGGCCGGTGCGGTAATCCGGCAGCTGCGCGGCAAGGCCGCGGTCGGCGCGCAAGCGCTTCTCCACGACAAGCTGGCTGGACTGCTTCTGCTCAGCCGGGCTGAGGGTCTTCTTGATCCCCTGCAGCGCGCTGATCCCGGCTCCGGAGCGCGCGTTCGCCGCGTCCGCGGCAGACGGTTGCGCGACGGCGACCCCGCTCCCGGCGAGCACCACCCCGACCGCGAGGGGCACCGAATACGCGGCCACCCGGCTCGTTCTTCTCATGACAGCTCCTGTTCTCGCCCCCGGCCACCGACCGTGGTCACGTGAATCTAAATAGCGACCGCGACAAAGACCACCGACCAAAGTGGTATCTGCCCGGATGGCCCACCTGGTGAGACTCCGACCGCCCTTCCCCTGCTCCGAAGCGGAGCTGGCACTCTGCTCGCGTGGCGAACCTGGGGAGGGACTTCGCGCGGCTGTGGGCGGCGTACGCGATCAGCACGGCAGGCAGCACGGTCGGCGCCGGAGCGCTCGGGCTAGTCGCGGTGCTCGTGCTCGATGCGCCCGCGTGGCAGGTTTCCCTGATCACCGCCATCTCGGCCGCGGCCAGCGCAGTCCTCGCTTTCCCGCTCGGCCCCCGCGTCGAGTTCGCCAGGAAGCGTCCCGCGATGATCACCGGCGACCTGGTCCGCTGCGCCGCGCTGGCGAGCGTCCCGTTGGCGGCTGCGCTGCACGTGCTGACGATGCCGCAGCTCTATGCCGTCGACATCGTCGTCGCCACGGCGGCCGTCATCTTCTCCGCCGCCAGCGGCGCGCACCTCAAAGCCCTTGTCGCGCCGGACGAGCGGGCTGTCGCGTTGAGCCGTTTCGAAAGCACCGATTGGGTCTGCTGGTCCGCCGGGCCACCGCTGGGCGGCGTCTTGATCAGCGGGCTGGGCGCTACCGCGACAATGCTCATCGACGCTTTCTCGTTCCTGCTGTCCGCGCTCGGAATCCGCCGCTTGCGCACGCCGGAACCACCGCCTGTTGTGGCCGACGAGCCTTCGCGGCGAGGCTTCACGAACGGATGGCGTTTCCTGCTGCGCAGTCCCGAACTGCGGCCGTTGTTCTTCAATTCGGTGCTGTTCAGCGGCGCGGTCCTTTGGGTCACGCCGCTGCAAACCGTGCTGATGCTGCGGGATCTCGGCTTCGCGCCGTGGGAATACGGGCTCGTGCTCGGCGTCCCCTGCCTCGGCGGGCTCCTCGGCGCTCGTCTCGCCCCGGCGTTCAGTGCTCGGTACGGCGCGCGGAAAGTGTTGCGGTGGACGAGTTTCGCGCGCACTCCATGGCTGCTCGCGATGCCATTCGCTCTTCCCGGTCCCGGCGGAGTCGCCTTGCTGATCGCCGCGAACTTCGGACTGCTGCTGGTGGCGGGCATCTTCAACCCGACCTACTCGGCCTACCGGCTGTCGCTGATCGACGACGCTGTCCTGACGCGGACGCTCACCGCCTGGTCGACCGGAACCCGTACCGCCAAACCGGTTTTCATCACCCTCGGCGGAATCGCGGCCGGAGTGCTCGGCGTGCGCTTCTCCCTGGGGATCGGCGCCGTGCTCTGTCTGCTCAGCGCCGCGGCGCTGCCCGCCCGCCGAGCCGGGTGATCAGTTTTTGTCGGTGGCGCCGGTTACCGTGGCTGCCATGTTCAAGATCGACCGCGCGACCGCTGCGGACGCCGCCGCGCTCACCGACCTCATGCACGCCTCGTCGGCCTACCAAGGCCAGTACGCCTCGATCCTGGAGGGCTACGCCGTCACCGCGGATTACCTTCGCCAGCACCAGGTTCTGGTCGCCCGAGGGCCTTCGGGGCCGCTCGGTTTCGCCGCGCTCACCGATGCCGAGCTAGATCTGCTGTTCGTCGCCGACGAGGCGCAGGGAACCGGGCTGGGCGCGCGGCTTGTGCAGCAAATCCTCGAGGTGGCAAGGGAAAACGGGCTGTCCGAGGTACGCGTGGTGTCGCATCCGCCCGCGGTGAAGTTCTACGAACGCATGGGTGCGCGCCAAGTCGGGACTGTCCCGCCGAAACCGCCGAAGATCTCGTGGTCCCGGCCGGAGTTGGCGTTCTCCTTGGCCGAGCCCGAAAACAACAGCGCCCCGGCCCGCGAAACCACCGCGGGCCAGGGCGACCGTCGAAGAATCAGAAGTTGATCATTGGTTCCGGGATTTCGTTGAAGCATGGAAGTTGCGTTCCGCTATTCGCGAGGCGGTCAGCGACACCGAGACGGGGGAGCTTCGCCAAGTCCCCGTGCTGCATGACTTGACAGTCGAATCGATGCAACTGCCCTACACTCCAGGCGTCCACGCATCTCCTGCCGAGCAGTCATGCCCGAACCCGGACGGCGACGACGAATTTCGACAGAATCCTCAGTTCACCAAAATCAATTCGTTCGTTCTTGACGACGCATAACCCGCGAAAAGGTAACCAGTCCATCATCGACATTTAGATCACAATCGTAAACCCAGTCGCACGAGCCGCGGTAAACTACGCTCGCCGAATAGGGAGGCCGAATCTCAACAGAGATGAGCTTGAGACCTTCGACTGACTCGCCAAATCTGGCAGCAAGCAGCGCTTGCGACCGCTCTAATGCTTCACTTTCTTTTATAGGCTCAACTGGCTTGCTGCCAGACGCCTTGAGCTTGTCCGCCATCTTCCGGCCTACAACTTTTAGTGAATCGTACGCCCCGTTCCCAATAACCCCACTGGCAACCGCACCACCAATGAATGCAGTAATAGCTATAACCGCAGCCGAAGCGCCCCACTCGTGACGATTCTCTCGAACTTCGATGGTGTACGGCGCAGGGAACCCGTCCTTGCCATCCGCGTTGGGGATCGCTTCAATCTCGGCTACAAGCCAGTCCCTGTGCCACGCCGCTCCACGAGATTCAATCTCGATCACTTCGCGTACTCGCTCATCAACCGAATGATCGTCCGCAATACACACAGAGACAACTACCCGGTCGGCATAACTCCGTGGATCACCTTCGAAACTCAGCTCTTTGGCCATCGAACACTCACCTTCGTTCGGACTTCCGCAGAGCACCAGGCCACATGGCGGCCTGAGTAGGACCTGACACCTGCCCTGAACCGCGAACCCGCGGTTCAGGGCAGGTCCAGAATCAGAAGTTGATCATATGACCAGCCAGTCCGTGCACCGCTTCCTTCACCGCCTCGCCCAGCGTCGGGTGCGCGTGCACGTTGCGGGAAACCTCGTGCACCGTAAGGTCCCACTGCTGCGCCAGCGTCAGCTCCGGCAGCAGCTCCGTGACGTCCGGGCCGATGAGGTGCGCGCCGAGCAGTTCGCCGTATTTCGCGTCGCTCAGCACCTTCACGAAGCCCGCCGCGTCCCCGAGGCCGTGCGCCTTGCCGTTGGCCGTGAACGGGAACTTCGACACCTGAACGTCAAAGCCCTTCTCGCGCGCCTGTTCCTCGGTCCAGCCGAAGCTCGCGATCTGCGGCTGGCAGTAGGTCGCGCGCGGGATCATCACGAAGTCCAGCTCCATGGTCTCCGCGCCGGCGATCGTCTCCGCCGCCACGATGCCCATCGACTCCGACGCGTGCGCCAGCATCAGCTTCGCCGTCACGTCGCCGATCGCGAACAGGTGCGGCACGTTCGTCCGGCCGCGGCCGTCGATCGCGATCGCGCCGCGCTCGGTCAGCTCGACGCCGGTGTTCTCCAGGCCGTAGCCCTCGACGTTCGGCCGGAACCCGATGGCCTGCAACACCTTGTCGGCCTCGAGCACCTGCTGCTCGCCGTTCTTCGACACGGTCACGGCCACCTTGGCTCCCGAGTCGTCGATCGACTCGACCTTGGTGCCCAGCAACACCTTGATCCCCAGCTTGCGGTAGCGCTTCGCCAGCTCGGCCGACACCTCGGCGTCCTCGAGCGGAACCATCCGGTCGAGGAACTCGACGATGGTCACGTCCACGCCGTAGTTGCGCAGCACGTACGCGAACTCCACGCCGATCGCGCCCGCCCCGGCGATCACGATGCTGTCCGGCAGTTCGCTTTCGAGGATCTGCTTTTCGTAGGTGACCACGCGCTCGCTGCGCTGCGTCCCGGGCAGCAGCCGGGCGGTCGCACCGGTGGCGATGATGCCGTAGGTGAAGGTGATCCGCTCGCCGTTCACCTCGAGGGTGTTGGCGTCCACGAAGGTGCCGCGCCCGTTGTATTCGGTGATCTTGTTCTTCTTCATCAGGAAGTGCACGCCCTTGACGCGCCCGTCCGCGACCTTGCGGCTGCGCTCGTACGCCGCGGTGTAGTCGAACCGGATCTCCCCGTCGGAGGAGATGCCGTAGGTCTTGGCCTCCTCCTTCACCGTGTGCGCCAGCTCGGCGTTGCGCAGCAGCGCCTTCGAAGGGATGCAGCCGACGTTGAGGCACACCCCGCCCCAGTATTTCTCCTCCACGACCGCCACGCTCAGGCCCAGCTGCGAAGCCCGGATCGCCGCGACGTACCCACCGACTCCGGCCCCGAGGACCACCACGTCATAGTCTGCGCTCATACCTCTGAAACTACCTCCCGCGCCCGCGCGGGGCGGCGTGACGGCGCCCGCTTTCAAACCGGCGGCCGCTCGCCCCTGGCCGGTCGCCTGTTCCCCTGGCGCCTTCTCGGACGGCGAACCCGGGCGAAACTCGCCGAAGCCGGACATCGCTTGATCCGCCGCGAGATTGCTCGGAGGGCAGCCGGATCGTCCACAGTGGCCGCCGCGCCTTCGCCCGCCGGTGCTGCCGGACCCGCCGCTCAGAGCGGCGGGCGCTCTCCGCGGATCCCGGCCAGCAGCTCCGTCACCGCGGCCATGATCCGCGCCGTCGCCTCCTCCAGCACGTCCCTGGTCAGCTCCCGCCCGCGCAGATCGCCGAGTTCCACCGGCGGCCCGGCGACGAACTCGATCTTCCGCCGCGGCAGGACGCGCGGGAACCGCGCACCGGCGGGCAGCAGTTCGTGCGTGCCCCAGTTCGCGACCGGAATCACCGGCACGCCGGTCTCCAGCGCGATCCGCGCCGCGCCGGTCTTGCCCTTCGCCGGCCAGCCGTCCGGATCGGCGGAGAGCCCGGCCTCCGGGAAGATCGCCACGCATTCGCCCGCGCGCACCGCGGCGACGGCGTCGCGGTACGCGCCGGCGGCGGTCGGCGCGCCCCGGTGGACCGGGATGTGCTTGCCCGAACGCATCACCGACTTGATCACCGGGGCGCTCCACAGGCTGGCCTTCGCCAGGTACCGCGGCACCCGGCCGGAGCCGAGGCAGAACGCGGTGAGCGTCGTCGGGTCGGCGTTCGAGAGGTGGTTGGAGGCCACCACGACCCCGCCCGATTCCGGGATGTTCCGCGCGCCGCGCACGCGGAACCGGCTCGTGAGGGCGAGCAGCTGCCACACCACCTCGATCGCGAAGTGGTACCAGGCGCCCCGGCCGGAGCGGGCGAACCGCCTGCCGTACTTCTGCATGCCGCGGAAGCCGAGCAGCTCCCCTTCGAGCAGGGTCCAGTGGTCCCGGGTCCGGGTGCGCAGCGCCATGAGCGTCATTCGTAGCGGAAGACGCTCCGGTTCGGTGCCGCGCGGACCCGGGACGCGTCAGGAATCACACCCGCTCGAGCACCACCACGGGGATCTCGCGGTCGGTCTTCTTCTGGTAGTCGTTGTAGGCGGGCCACACCGCGGCGAGCTTGTCCCACAGCCGGGCGCGCTCCTCGCCGGTCGCGGTCCGGGCGCGCGCGGTGAACTTGTCCGCCCGCACCTGCACGCGGACCTCGGGGTTCTCCTGCAGGTTCAGGTACCAGCCGGGGTGGTTCGGCGCGCCGCCCTTCGAGGCCACGATCACCGGGTTGCCCTCGTCCTCCTGGTAGATCAGGGCGAACTTGCGGTCCTGCCCGGTCTTGCGGCCCTTCGTGGTGAGCACCAGCGTCGGCACGCCCTCCTGCCAGTCGTGCCCGACCTCCCCGTCGGTCTCCTCGTAGCGGCGAACGTGCTCGTCACCGAACAGCATGCGGATTTCCTTTCGTTCGACTTCCGCGCTCGACAGCCCGGACCTGCCCTCCCACCCTGCCGCGAACCGGTCGGTCGCGCTGATCAGCTCGTGCAGCGTGCCCGGTTCGTCGAAGGCGTGCCCGGCGTCGCCGATCATCTTCAGCTCGGCGCCCGGCAGCACCTGCGCGAGTTCCCAGGCGGTGGTGGCGGGAGTGACCACGTCGTACCTGCCCTGGACCAGAACGCACGGGATGCCCGACAGCTTCCCGGCGCCGCGGATCAGCTGGTCCGGGGCGAGCCAGCCGCCGTGCCGGAAGTAGTGGTTCTCGATCCGCGCGATCGCGAGCGCGAACTCCGGCTCGGCGAACGCGGCCACCACCTCTTCCTGCGGCGTGAACTTGACGGTCTCGCCCTCCCATCGGCTCCAGGCGAGCGCGGCGGGCCCGTGCACCTTCGGGTCCGGGTGATTCAGCAGTTCGTGGTACACCTCCAGCAGGTCGCCGCCGCGGCGCGCGTACGGCACCGGCGCGAGGAAACGCGACCACGCCTCCGGGAACATGCACGCCGCGCCGCCGCCGAAAAGCCACTGCACCTCTTTGACCCGCAGCGTCGCGACGCCGCGCAGGATCAGCTCGGTCACCCGCTCCGGATGCGTCTCGGCGTAGGCGAGCGCGAGCACGCTGCCCCACGAACCGCCGAACAGCTGCCAGCGGTCGATGCCGCGGTCCTCGCGCAGTTGCTCCATGTCGGAGACCAGGTGCCAGGTCGTGTTCACCGACAGGTCGACGTCCGGCTCGCTGCAGTGCGGCGTGCTCCGGCCGCAGCCGCGCTGGTCGAACAGCACGATCCGGTAGCGCTCCGGGTCGAACAGCCGCCGGTGCCGCGCGGACGCGCCGCCCCCGGGGCCGCCGTGCAGGAACGCGACAGGTTTGCCCTCGGGATTGCCGCATTCCTCCCAATACAGCGTGTTGCCGTCGCCGACCGGCAGCATCCCGTGGTCGTACGGATCGAGTTCCGGGTACAGACCGAGCATGCAGCCACTATGCCCGACCTCGGCCGCGTCCCGCTGGGGGTCCACTGTGGACGCGCGGACGCTGCCAAGGGGCTCCGGTTAGGCTTCCCGCATGGCGAAGGTACTGGTGGTGGAGGACGACGCGGCGATCGGCAGCGTCCTCGACTCCGCACTGCGCGGGCACGGCCACACAGTGCAATGGTGCCGGGACGGCCGGAGCGCGCTGCGCGAGACCGCGGCCGATCTCGTGCTGCTGGACCTGGGCCTCCCGGACATCGACGGCGTCGAGGTCTGCCGCAGGTTGCGGGCGGCGCTGCCGGGCGCGGTGCTGGTGATCCTCACCGCGCGGGCGGACGAGATGGACGTCGTGGTCGGGCTGGAGGCCGGGGCCGACGACTACCTCAGCAAGCCCATCCGGCTGGCCGAACTGCTCGCCAGGGTGCGCGCGCACCTCCGCCGCGGCGCGCCGGCCGCGCCGTCGACGCCGGTCGTGCGGATCGGCGCGCTGGAGGTCGACATCGCGAGCAGGCGGGTCAGCCTGGGCGGGCGGGAGGTCGCGCTGCGGGCGCGGGAGTTCGACCTGCTCGCGCGCCTGGCCGTCCAGCCGGGGCAGGCGGTCAGCCGCGACACGCTGATGTCCGACGTGTGGGATTCGCACTGGCACGGCTCCACGAAAACGCTCGACGTGCACATCGCCGCGCTGCGCCGCAAGCTCGCCTCGGCTGCCGAGTCTCCGTACGAAGTGCCGAGGATCGCCACCTTGCGCGGGCACGGATACCGGCTCGAGGAGGACTGAACGGGGTGCGCCGCCGGATCGTGACGCTCACCGTCCTCGCGGCGGTCCTGGCCACGAGCCTGTTCGGACTGCCGCTCGCCGTCGGGGCGCTGTGGTACTTCCGCACGCACACCACGTCCGCACTGGAACGGGCCGCCGACGGCACGGCCGTGGTGGTGTCCGACGCGCTCGCCGCGGGCCAGCCCTTCCAGGTCCCGGAGAACGAGGACGGCGCCGAGGTCGCCGTCTACGACCCGGCCGGCCGGCTCCTCGCCGGGGACGGCCCCGCCACCGCGGACGACGTCGTGCGCGGGGTCGCCTCGACGCGCAGCGACATGCTGAACCAGAAGGTCGGCGACGAGGACGTGCTGGCCGTGCCGGTGCTGACCGGGGCCCGGCTCACCGGCATCGTGCGCGCGGCGCTCCCCCGGTCCGCGCTGACCCGCGACGTCGGCATCACCTGGCTGGTGATGGCCGGGTGCGCGATCGGCGCGGTGCTCGCGAGCTGGCTGGTCGCCCGCCGGATCGCGGCGCGGCTGACCCGTCCGCTGGAAGACCTGGCCTGCACCGCGGCCCGGCTCGGCGAAGGCGACTTCTCCGCGCGGTCCCGGCGCTCGGCGATCCCGGAAATCGACCGCGTCGGCGCGGCGCTGGACGTCACCGCGACCCGCATCGGCGAAACCCTGGAACGGGAGCGCGCCTTCTCCGCCGAAGCGTCGCACCAGCTCCGCACCCCGCTGGCCGGGCTGCGCCTGCAACTGGAATCCGCGCTGGAAACCCCCGGCCGGGACCCCTACGCCGCGGTGCGCGCCGGAATCACCGCCGCCGACCGGCTGGAACGCACCGTCGAAGACCTGCTCGCGCTGTCCCGGGAACGCCGCACCCCGCGCGACGAACTCGACCTCGACGCGCTGCTGGCGGAGCTGACCGACGTCCCGCTGCCCGGCGACCGCGAGCTGCGCCTGGAGATCACCGACCCGCCACCGGTGCGCGCGTCGGCCCCGGCGGTCCGGCAGGTGCTGGCGGTCCTGCTGGACAACGCGCTGAACCACGGCGAAGGCACCATCACCGTCCGAGCCCGCGACGCCGGTGGCGCGCTGGCCGTGGACGTCGTCGACGAAGGCCCGGACCTCGGCGAACGCGACCCGTTCTCCGACCACACCCCCGGCGGGCACGGCATCGGCCTCCGCCTGGCCAGAAGCCTGGCCGAAGCCGAGGGCGGCCGGTTGCGCCTTTCCCGCCCCGATCCGCCGACGTTCACGCTGCTGCTTCCGGAAGCATCCGCCTCCTGACCCAGCTCCGCCCGGCAGTGCCTGTTTTCGCTCGTACTGCCGCACTGCCGCACTGCCGCACTGCCGATCTCCGCGTCCTGCGGCCACCTTCTCGCTCGGCTACCGCCGCCCGGCAGCGCCCTGCTTCCGCTCCCGCAGACCACCTGCCGATCTCCGCGCCCTGCCGCCGCCTCCCCGCTCGGCTACCGCCGCCCGGCAGAGGTTTGCTTTTCGCTTGTGCAGAGGGCCCCGCCGACCTACGCGCCCGGCGGCGCCTTCCCATTCAGCCAGCTCCGCCGAGCAGTGCCCTGCTCCCGCTCCCGCAAACGACCCGCCGACCACCCCGCCCCGCCGCCGCCTCCCCACTCAGCCACCACTGCCCGAGCAGGCACCGCGCCCGGTAGACCTCCCTCGCCTCAGACGGCCCGCACGCGTCGTGACCCGCACCCCCGAGCACGCACCCGCCGCCTCCCGTCCCCGGCCACGCGTACCCGCGCCACACGACTGCACACCGCCCCGCCCAGCCCCCGACCTGCGCCGCCGAACCCGCCGCCGCGAACCCCCACCCTCGATCACTTAGAGTCAGGACCGCCCGAAACCCGAACCAGCCCAGGCCGCAGCCTCCGCAGACCCCGCAGCAACCGACCCCGAGAGCGCAATGAACCACCCACCACCGCCAGCTTTCCGCAACAGATCTCGGTTCTCGGGGCACTTTTCGATCGATACCGTGGCTCGAAGTCGACAGTGGCGTCACAATGAATCACTAGGAGCCGCCCGGTGAGCACCCCCTCCTCCAGCACAGCACGCGGGAGGCTCGGCACCGCGATGCTGCGCCGCAAACCGGTCACCGACCTGGTGGACGAGGCGGACCACGGGCCGCTGAAGCGGTCGCTCGGGCTCAGTCAGCTGACCATGCTCAGCATCGGGGCCACCCTGGGCAGCGGGATCTTCGTGGTGCTCGGCGAGGCGGTTCCGGTGGCCGGGCCCGCCGTCGTCGTCTCGTTCGTGCTGGCCGGGATCACCGCGTTGTTCTCCGCGCTTTCCTACGCCGAACTGGCGGGCATGATCCCGCTCTCCGGCTCCTCGTATTCCTACGCGTACGCGACTCTCGGCGAGCTGGTCGCCTGGGTGTGCGGCTGGTGCCTGGTGCTGGAGTACGGCGTCTCCGTCGCGTCGGTCGCGGTCGGATGGGGACAGTACGTCAACGAGTTGCTGCACCTGGCGTTCGGCGTCGCGTTGCCGGAGGCGCTCAGCGGGCCGCCGGGTGATGGCGGGCTGGTCAACATTCCGGCGATTGTCGTGGTGCTGCTGGCGATGGTGCTGCTGCTGTCCGGCGCGAAGGAGAGCGCGCGGGCGAACGCGGTCATGGTCGTGGTGAAGATCGGCACGCTGATTCTGTTCTGCGCCATCGCCTTCACCGCTGTCCGGGCACAGAACTTCACGCCGTTCCTGCCGCTCGGCCTGGCCGGGATGAGCGCGGGCGGGGCGAAATTGTTCTTCTCCTATATCGGGTTCGACGCCGCCTCCACCGCCGGAGAGGAGGCGCGCAACCCGCAGCGCGACCTGCCGCGCGCGATCCTGCTGTCGCTGGCCATCGTCACCGTGCTCTACTGCCTGGTCGCCGTCGCCGCGATCGGCGCGCTGCCCTGGCAGGAGTTCGGCGACAAACAAGCCGCGCTGTCGCACGTGCTGACCACGATCTCGAACAACCCGCTCTGGGCGATCCTGCTCGCGATCGGCGCGATCGTGGCGATCTCCAGCGTCGTGCTGACCGTCCTTTACGGACAGACGCGGATCCTCTTCGCCATGTCCCGCGACGGGCTCGTGCCGAAGTCGCTCTCCACGGTCCACCCGAAAACCGGCGTGCCGCGCACCAACACTCTCGTGGTGTCCGGGTTCGTCGCGGTGCTCGCCGCCTTCATCCCGCTCGGCAAGCTCGCCGACGCCACGAGCATCGGGACGCTGTTCGCGTTCGGGCTGGTCAACGTCGCCGTGCTGATCCTGCGCAAGCGCCGTCCCGAGGCGCAGCGTTCCTTCCGGGTGCCGTTCTCGCCGGTCACTCCGATCCTCGGGGTCATCTGCTGCGCCTACATGATGTTCAGCCTCGACGGGGCGACCTGGGTCGTGTTCGGCGCGTGGATGCTGCTCGGCCTCGTCATCTACTTCGGCTACAGCATCCGCCGATCCCGGCTGGCGGAGGTCAAATGATCATCACCGTCCACCAGGGACCGCACGACCGGCTGCCCGAAGCGATGGCCGCCGCGGCCGAGCGCGGCGCCGAACTGCTCGTGACTGCCGAAATGAGCACCACCGGGTACAACATCGGCGCGAAAGCCGTCGCCGAGCTAGCCGAACCCTCGGACGGGCCGCGGGCCGCCGAGCTGGGCGCATTGGCTGCCAAGCACAAGATCGGGCTGGTCTACGGCTATCCCGAGCGCGACGGCGACGTGGTGTACAACTCGGCGCAACTGCTGTCCGCGCAAGGGGAACGGCTCGCCAACTACCGCAAGACCCACCTGTTCGGCGACCTCGACCGCGACCAGTTCTCGCCTGGCGACGAGCCAGTGGTGCAGGCCGACTTCAACGGCCTCCGCGTCGGCCTGCTGATCTGTTATGACGTCGAGTTCCCCGAACTGGTCCGCGCGCACGCGCTCGCGGGCACGCAGGTGCTGCTCGTACCCACCGCCTTGATGCGGCCGTACGAGCGCGTCGCCGATTTGCTCATTCCGGTTCGTGCGCACGAAAGCCAGCTGTACGTCGTGTACGCGAACCGCTGTGACACCGAAGGCAACCTGAGCTACTGCGGTCGCTCGACAGTCGCGTCGCCGGACGAAGTCGTCGCGAAGGCTGGGCCGGACGAAGAGTTGCTGTTCGCCGACCTCGACCCCGCCGTGCTCGTTCAAGCGCGCACCGAAACCCCGTACCTGGCCGACCGACGGCCGTCGCTGTACCGCTCTCTCACCGAAGGACCCCGGGCATGACCTCCGCAGTTCCCGCCGCGATCCACGCCGAGGAACCCCCCGGCCGGCCGATCACGATGTTCGGCCCCGATTTCCCGTTCGCCTACGACGACTACCTAGCGCATCCGGCCGGGCTCGGCACGGTGCCGGAGCAGGTGCACGGCACCGAGGTCGCGGTGATCGGCGGCGGGCTCTCCGGCATCGTGGCCGCCTACGAGCTGATGAAACTCGGGCTGCGGCCGGTCGTGTACGAGATCGACGGGATCGGCGGACGGCTGCGGACGCACCGCTTCCCCGGCCTGCCCGACGACGTGGTCGCCGAGATGGGCGCGATGCGGTTCCCGCCGTCGTCGACGTCGCTGTTCCACTACATCACCAAGGCCGGGCTGGAAACCACGCCGTTCCCGAACCCGCTTTCGCCCGCGACGCCGAGCACGGTGGTCGATCTCAAGGGCCGCAGCCATTACGCGCGCGCGCCGGAAGATCTGCCCGACGTGTACGGCGAAGTGGCGCGGGCGTGGCAGCGCACGCTGGACGAGCACGCGTCGTTCGCGGAGATGCAGACCGCGATCCGCAATCGCGACGTCGCGACGGTCAAAAAGATCTGGAACGAGCTGGTGCCCCGGCTCGACAACCAGACCTTCTACGGATTCCTGTGCGATTCCCCGGCCTTTTCCTCGTTCCGGCATCGAGAGATCTTCGGCCAGGTCGGATTCGGCACCGGCGGCTGGGACACCGACTTCCCGAACTCGATTCTCGAAATCCTCCGGGTCGTTTACACCGGCGCGGACGACGAGCACCGCAGCATCGTCGGCGGCAGCGAGCAGCTTCCCCGGCGGCTGTGGGAGCACGTCCCGGACAAGCTCGCGCATTGGCCGTCCGGCACGAATCTGGCCGCATTGCACGAAAACGGCCAGCCGAGGCCCGGGGTCACCCGGCTGCACCGCACCGCGCCGAACAACGTCACCGTCACCGACGCCTCCGGCCACATCCGCACGTTCGCGGCAGCGGTGTTCACCGCGCAGAGCTGGATGCTGCTGTCGAAGATCGAATGCGACGAGGCGCTGTTCCCGATCGACCACTGGACCGCGATCGAGCGCACGCACTACATGGCGTCCTCCAAGGTGTTCGTGCCGGTCGACCGCCCGTTCTGGCTCGACCGCGACCCGGCGACCGGCCGCGACACGATGAGCATGACGCTCACCGACCGGATGCCGCGCGGCACCTACCTTCTCGGCGACGACCCGGATCGGCCGGCAGTGATCTGCCTGTCCTACACGTGGGCCGACGATTCGCTGAAATGGCTGCCGCTTTCGGTGTCCGATCGCGTCGAGGTGATGCTTCAGTCGCTGCGCGAGATCTACCCCGGCGTCGACGTGCGGCGGCATATCGTGGGCGATCCGGTGACCGTGTCCTGGGAGGCGGAACCGCATTTCATGGGCGCGTTCAAGGCGAACCTGCCCGGGCATTACCGGTACCAGCACCGGCTTTTCACGCACTTCGTGCAGGATTCACTTCCTGAGCGCTATCGCGGTTTGTTCCTTGCAGGCGACGACATCTCGTGGACGGCGGGCTGGGCCGAGGGCGCGGTGCAGACCGCGCTCAACGCGGTATGGGGCGTGCAGCGGCACTTCGGCGGCGCGAGCGATCCGGCGAATCCCGGTCCGGGCGACCGGTTCGCGGACCTCGCGCCGATCGAGCTTCCGGACTGACCGGGGCCGTCAACCCATACCGCGCGGTAGCAGCCGAACGTGTTTCCGCCGCGACATTCGGGCCCGTTAATCCACCGTACTGAACCGATCATGCCAAACTGATGCCATGAGCACCGATCCGGCGCCGAAGTGGCGGCGACTCGAACCGGACGAACGCAAAGAGCAGATCTACGCCTGTGCGGCGCGGCTGTTCGGCGAACGACCGTATTCGGAAGTGTCCACTTCGGACATCGCGGCCGAGGCAGGCGTGGCCCGCGGACTGATCAATCATTATTTCGGAACGAAAAGGGAGTTGTACCTCGAAATAGTTCGGCGTGCGCTTACTGTGCCGCGGATTGCGGTGCAGATTCTGCCCGAGGGGCCGCTGGAAGTACGCGCGGACGCCGCCATCGACTGGCTGCTCGACATGGTGCGCGGGCAGGAGAAGCTGTGGCTCGCCGCGATCGCGCCGGAGGGCATCGGCCGCGACCCCGAGGTGGACCGGATCGTCGCCGAGGCCGACCGCGCGTCGGCGGACCGCGTCCTGGAAGCGGTCGGGCTGTCCCGCGACAGCGCGCACGGCGAGGAGCTGAACGCCGCCGTGCGCGCCTTCGCCGGCATGGTGAAGGCGGCGGGCCGCGAGTGGCTCGTGCACCGCTCGCTGGACCGCCACCAAGTGCACACCCTGCTGACCATGTCGCTCGTGACGGTGGTGGGCCAGGTCTTCCCCGCGATCCAGCATCCGCCCCGGCACTGAGCTGCCGGAAGGAGAACCCCCGGCACCACGAGGGGGGAGGAAAGTGCCGGGGGCCCCTTCCGGAGGCGAGGCCCCCGGTAGCTGTCCACGCTACGCCGGGAAAGCGTCGAAACGGTGTCGCTCGGCGCAGCGGCTGCCCGACTTTTCACCACGACCACGCGGACGGCCCAGTGCGGACGCCCATGCGGAGCAATTTCGCGAATTTCAGGCGCGGAGCTGGGCCAATCGGCACGCCAGCCCGTCGAGGCAGCTGCGGATCGCGAAGTCGAACAGTCGCGGATGGTAACCGGCGGCCGCCTCGGGGTCGCTGAGCAGTTCCTGCATCGCGGCACCGTGCGCGGCCATGCCGGGCAGGTCCTCGCGGTCGCGGTAGGCGGCGTACTCCTCGGTGTTGTCCAGGCGCAACCCGAGGCTGCAGTCCCGGTCGTCCTCCAGCGCGACGTACTGGCACGCGGTGGTGGTGAGCATGGTGTAGGCGAGGGAACTCTCGTTTCCGAAGCCCGCGTCCATCAGGATCCGCACGCCGCGGTCCACCGTGGGCGTGGCGGCCTCGACCGACGGGCCGAACGACGCCATCCGGCGCGCCGCGCCCGGATGCTTGCGCAGCACCTCGCGCAGGCCGGTCAGCAGCTCGACGAACCACTCCTGCCACTCCAGCCCGTCGTCAGGCAGCCGCAGCTGGCCGACGACCCGGTCGAGCACCGCGCACACCACCGCGTCCCGGTCCCCGACGTGGTGGTAGACGACCGCCGGGTAAGCGCCGATCGCGGCGGCCAGCTGCCGCAGCGTCCAGTTCTCCAGCCCGCGCTCGACGGTGAGCTTCACCGCCGCGTCGATCACCTTCTTCGCGGTGACTGCGGGCAGCCCGGCGGCTGAACGGGACCGGGCGCGCTGTCCGGCACGCGAAGTCGGCATGCCGTGCACCGTAACCGGCGACCGGTCCGCGCGGCCACACGCGGTTCCGTGCTGCGGCATGATCGGGGCATGCCACGCGCACAGGCCAACGGCCTCGAACTCGAGTACGACACGTTCGGCGATCCGGCCGCCCCGCCGGTCGTCCTGGTGATGGGGCTCGGCGCCCAGATGATCACCTGGGAGGAGGGTTTCTGCGAACTGCTCGCGAGCCGCGGCTTCCACGTCGTGCGCTTCGACAACCGCGACGCGGGCCTGTCCACCTGGTTCGACGAGCTGGGGACGCCGGACCTCGCCGGGATCGTCGCGGGCACGGAGAAGGCTCCGTACCTGCTGCCGGACCTCGCGGACGACACCGCCGGGCTGTTCGACGCGCTCGGTTTCGCGAAGGCGCACGTCGTCGGCGCTTCGATGGGCGGAATGATCGCGCAGCAGCTCGCGATCGACCACCCGGACCGGCTGCTGAGCCTGACGTCGATCATGTCGACCACCGGCGACCCGTCGGTCGGCCAGGTCTCCCCCGCCGCGCTGGCGACGCTCACCAAGCCGGTCCCGGAAACCCGCGAGGAACAGATCGAGCAGAGCGTCGCGAACTACCGCGTGACGGGGTCGCCGGGCTATCCGGCCACCGAGGAATACCTGCGGCGCAAGGCAATCCGGAGCTACGACCGGGGACGGCACCCGGTCGGGATGCAGCGGCAGGCCGCGGCCGTCGTCGCGTCGGGCGACCGCACTGAACGACTGCACGACGTCCGCTTGCCGACGGTTGTGCTGCACGGCGACTCCGACGTGATGATCGACGTCAGCGGCGGGAAGGCCACCGCGGCGGCGATCCCGGACGCGGAACTGGTCATCGTCCCCGGCATGGGCCACGACCTGCCGGAACCGCTGTGGCCGGAGATCGTGGCCGCGATCGTCCGCGCGACCGCCCGCGCCTGAGGGGTCAAAACACCGTCAAAAACGAACGCCGCGGCGTACAGAATCCGTCCGCGCGCACTGCTTTACGCGCCCGCGCGAGGTGCCATGGGGCATGCGTACTGAAGGACGGCTGGCAGGCGGATTCGGTTTCCCGCTCGGTTGTGTCGCGGCAGTGACGGCCGCGATCGCGGCGTACCTCGCCGGGGCCGCCGCCCATCCGGGCTACGCCGTCGTGGCCGTCGCGCTCGCGGTCGGCGCAGTGGCAGTGATCACGACCCCACTCGCCGCGGCCGGGGTCGCGGCTGTGGGCTGGGCAGTGCTTTCCGGCTTCGTCTACGGCCGGTCCGGCGATCTGGTTTTCGACGCGACGACCGGCTGGGTCGCGGTGATCTTGGCTGGTACGGCGGTGTCTGGGCTGATCGCGGGAGCCGGATGGCGCGCGGCTCAACGGGTTCGCCCAGTCGCCGCGGACGCTGTCGTGCCGGCGCCGCGACGGTCTGCCGAACCGAGCCACCGCCGGGTGGCATCACTCTGAAATAGCTCGCCAAGGTGCGCGAAGGGTGCCAGTCTGACGGGGTATCACGTCGTCACCTTCGGAGGTCAGCCATGAGTGAAGCGCAACCGGCACCCAGCGACGGGGAGGGCGACGTCAAGCGGCAGTTCCGCGAGGCGCTGGAACGCAAGCAGGCCAAGGCCCGCGAGGGGGCCGCGCACGAGAACGCCGGGCAGCAGAGCCAGCACGCGCACGGGCCCGCGGCGAACAAGCGGACGTTCCGGCGGAAGAGCGGCTGATTCCTTCGGGGGGCCTGGTTACGCGGGGCGCCCCGAAGCCTGATTGCGACTACGGGCGGAGGGTGCTGGTCGAGGCGGGAAAGATGCCTTGACCAGCACCCTCCGCCTGTGTTTTGGCTGCGTATCGGGGTGCGGGGGCGGGTCTGGCTGCCTGGGCTGGGGGTTGGTGCGCGGGCTGCGGTTTCGGGGGCGGCTTGGCCGCCTGGCTCGGCGGGGGCGCGTCGGCGGCGGTTGAGAGGCGGGTGGGGCTAGCGCCCCAATGTGGCATTGGGTGCACGTGACGCACCGAACGCCACATTGGGTGCATGCGGCGCACCCAATGCCACATTGGGGCGCACCGGGACGCGGCGGCTGGGCTGGCCGTGAAGGGCCCCTTGGCACGCGGAACATGCGAGAGCACGCGGAGCGTTCAAGAGAAATCCCAGTTCGTGAAGGGGTCCTTCACGACGTTGCTTGAGTCGTGAGGGGAACCCTGAAGGAATCAGATTCCCCCAGGGTTCCCCTCACAGCCCTTCGCGGAGTTACACCGTGAGGATCGAACGCAGGCGGCCGACGTCGGTCATCCGGCGTTCGGCCAAGCGGTCGGCAGCGGCGGCCGGAGGCACGCCGTCGGCCTTCGCCAATTCGTACACCGCCTTGGTGGTGTCGAAGATGGCTGCCGTTTTGCGTTGGGCGCGGGCGAAGTCGAAGCCGTGCCGTTCGTCGTCCACCTGGATCACGCCGCCCGCGTTGACCAGGTAGTCGGGGGCGAACAGGATGCCGCGGTCGTTCAGCAGCTTGTCGACGCCGGGGTGCGCGAGCTGGTTGTTGGCCGCGCCGCACACGATCCGGGCGCGCAGGGCGGCCACGGTCTCGTCGGTGAGCACCCCGCCCATCGCGCACGGCGCGAACACGTCCAGTTCGGCGCCGATCAGGGTGTCCACATCGGACACCACCTCGACGCCGGGGTACGCCGCGCGGGTGCGTTCCACGGCGCTGGGCGCGACGTCGGTGATCACCACGTGCGCGCCGGCCTCGATCAGGTGGCCGACGAGGATGTGCCCGACCTTGCCGACCCCGGCCACGCCGACGCGGCGGCCGGTCAGTTCGGGGACGCCCCACACCTGGTCCGCGGACGCGCGCATGCCCTGGTACACACCGAAAGCGGTGAGCACGGAGGAATCGCCGGCACCGCCGTCCTCCGGCGAACGGCCGGTGACGTGCCGGGTTTCGCGGGCGACCACGTCCATGTCGCGCACGTAGGTGCCCATGTCGCAGGCGGTGATGTAGCGGCCGCTGAGCGATTCCACGAAACGGCCGTAGGCGCGCAGCAGCGATTCGGACTTCAGCGTATTCGGGTCGCCGATGATGACGGCCTTGCCGCCGCCGAGGTCGAGGCCGGCGAGTGCGTTCTTGTACGCCATTCCCTTGGAGAGCGCGAGAACGTCGTCCAGCGCGGCGTCCTCGGTGGCGTAGGGGTAGAACCGGGTGCCGCCGAGGGCCGGGCCCAAAGCGGTGGAGTAGATGCCGATGATGGCTTTCAGCCCGCTGGCCTCGTCGTGGCAGAACACGACTTGTTCATGGCCGCTGTGCCGGCCGAACACGCCTTCGGTCACGGTGGTGACTCCTTTGTCTCCCACGCGGCTCGTGGCCGCGCAAATGTGTGAACGGTGCGCACCGGGAAACGGGGGTTGCCCGTTCCACAGTGCACACCGTCAACCTACTTCGCCGTTCTCCGGGCCACCACCCGCCTCCGGGCAGCTTCACCCCAGATCCGCGACAGCTTCCCGGAGTGTGGACATCGCCGTTTCGAGCTGTTCATCGGACAGATACGGCGCGGGGCCGAACCGGAGGTAATGGCCCCGGCTGTCGGTCCGCACGCCGCGCGCGGCCAGGCGTTCGCACAGTTGCCCGGCGACCGGGCTGCGCAGCGAGAGGAACCCGCCGATGCCGCCGGCCGGGGTTTCCCGGTCGCGGGTGACGACGTCCTCGGGGAGGTCGAGGCTGTCGAAGCAGCGAGCGAGCAGGCCGACCTGATGCTGCGACACTTCGCGAAGGAACTCGGCAGTGAGTCCGTGCTCGGCGAAGAACCGTTGCACCCGTACGCCGCGGTAGTGGCTCGACGGGTCGTAGGTGGCTCCGGCGAACCGGTCGCCGCCAGGGGCGTACGCGACTTCGTCGGGGCGGCGTTCGTCGGCGAGTGCGCCGAATTCCGCGTACCAGCCAGTAATAACCGGGCGCAGTTCCTGCGCGTGCGCGGGCAGCCGCAGGAAGCAGTTGCCTTCGCCGAGCTGGAGGTACTTGTAACCGCCGCCCAGCACCCAAGCGTTGGTGAGCCCGAGGTCGTGCAGCGGGAACGGGACCGCGCCGAGAGCGTGATAGGCGTCGACGACCAGCTCGACCGAGCGGCTCCGGCACGTTTCAGCCAGATACGCGAGACCCGGCACGATCCAGGACGTCTCGAACAGCACTGCCGACGTGAGCACCGCGGCGGTGCGGTCGTCGACCTGGTCGGCGAGCCGTTCGGCCAGCGTCGCGACCGGGGCGGCGGGCACACGGACGACCTCGACGCCCTCCTCGGCCAACCGCGTGAGCTGACGGCGCAGCGTGTGGAATTCGCCGTCTGTGGTGACCAATCGGGGACGCTTCCGCAGCTCGATCGCGGACAGGAACCGCAGCACGAGTTCATGCGTGTTCTGGCCGAGCGCGTAGTCGCCGTGCGGATCGGACAGCCACTGCCGGAACCCGTTCCGCAGCTCGCCGGCCTTCACGAACGCCCGGCCCCACTTCTCGTCCACCTCCTCCGCGGCGTCGGCGAACGCTTCGCGCAGGCCCTCTTCGGCGACGTCCGGCCAGGCCTGGTGCGAATGCGCGGACAGCAGCAGCCGGTCGGCGACGCGGAACCGCGAGTAATGCGGGGCAAGCGCGTTTTCCTTGGCGCGCAAGGACTCCACTGTGGTCACAACCGGCTCCGAACGGCCCACAGGTCCGGGAACATCGGGTTGAACAGCGTGGTGCGCAGGTAGGTCGCGCCGGACGAACCGCCGGTGCCGGTCTTGTCGCCGATCGTGCGTTCGACCATTTTCACGTGCCGGTAGCGCCATTCCTGCAGGCCCTCGTCGAGGTCGACCAAGGCTTCGGCGAGCACCGACGGGCCGCCGTCGTCGTGGTAGACCTTCAGCAGCACTTCCTGCAGTTCCGGCGACGGCTCCAGCGGACGGGTCACGTCGCGGTCGGTGGCCACCGGGTAGCCCTTTCCGGACAGATAGGTCAGGAAGGAGTCGAACACCGACGGACGGCGCATCGCGTCCGCGATCCGGGTGCGCTGCTCGCCGCCGTCCGGGTAGTGCGCGAACACGCGTTCGTCGCGGCGGCCGAGCACCGCCTCCAGTTCGCGGAACTGGCCGGACTGGAAACCGCTCGAAGCGTCGAGGCGGGCGCGGAAGCTGGTGAACTGGCTGGGCGTCATCGTCTCCAGCACGTCGATCTGCGCGACCACCACCTTCAGCACGGTCAGGATGCGGCGCAGCGTGCGGATCGAATGCGCGGTGTTGCCCGCTTCGAGGTTCTCCTGCAGGAACGCGGCCTCGTGCAGGATCTGCTTGAACCACAGCTCGTAGACCTGGTGGATCACGATGAACAGCAGTTCGTCGTGTTCGTCCGAGCGCGGGCGCTGCGCGGCGAGCACCTCGTCGAGCGCCAGGTAGGACGTGTAACTGAGCGCGGCTCGCGTGTCGTCTGTTCCGGTCATGGGATTCCTCATCTCGTGGACAGGGTGCGGTCGAAGTGGCGCTGAGCGGGTGGCGCGAGCGCCGAATACAGGTCGTGGAACAGCTTGACCGCCGCGGCCCGGGTCTCCGGGGCGGGGATCAGCTCGGCGGGCAGTTCCGGGTCCAGCGAAGGGAATTCGCGATAGGTGTGCACCAGGCGGGTGCGCACGAGAAACGCTTCCGCGTCGCCGAGGTCGCCCGGGCAGTCGCCGAATTCGGCGACGAACACGGCGTACCGGGCGGACAGCCCGTCGAGGTCCCAGGCCCGTCCGGCGAGCCGCCGCACGTCGAGCGCGGCGGACGGGGTGCCGAGCATCAGCCCGGCGTGTTCGGCGACTTCGAGTTCGGCGAGCAGGGCGAGCACCTCGGCCTCGCGGTCGTGCGGGGCGAGCCAGGTGCCGTCCTGGACCGGGCCGAAGCCGAGGAACCGCAGCCGCCGCACCAGCCGTTCGCGGGATTTGCGCCGGGTTTCCGGGATGTTCTGCCACAGCACGGTCCAGGTCCCGGCCGGTTCTTCGCGACGGCCGAGGCCGAAGATCCGCCGGTCGCCGTCGTCCAGCAGGGCGACTGTGCGCGGGGTGAGCGAATAGTGCACCAGCCTGCCCTCGCGATGCCGGGACAGCAGGCCGCGGCGCACCAGCCGGGTCAGCGCGATCCGGGCCGCGCCGTCGGAGAACCCCAGCTCGTGCAGCAGCGCGACGAGGCCGCCGGACCACACGCGCCTGCTTTCGCGCGGGCGCACGTAGCTGCCCAGCAGCGTCATCACGAGCTCCTGGGGCGTGCGGGCGGGTTCGGTGTCGGGCACGAGGCAACTCTATACACCCCAGCCCGCTGCGGTGTAGCTTTCGGGAGTGAGCAGTTTTTCGGAGCGGGTCGTCGTGGTCACCGGCGGCACCCGCGGCATCGGCGCGGCCGTCGCCGAGCGGTTCCGCAGCGCTGGCGCGACGGTGCACTCCCCCGGCCGCGCCGAATGCGACGTGACCGACGAAGCCGCCGTCCGCGCGTACTTCTCCCAGCTCGGACCGGTCGACGTGCTGGTCAACAACGCTGGAGTGTCCTCAAGCGCACCACTGGCGAAGACGGCCCTTGACGACTGGCGCGGCCAGTTCGAGGTGAACGCGACCGGCGCGTTCCTGTGCACCCGCGAGGTGTTGCCGGGGATGCGCGAACGCGACTTCGGGCGGATCGTCACGGTCGCGTCGACGGCCGGTCTGACTGGGGCGCGCTACACCTCGGGCTACACCGCGTCGAAGCACGCGGCAGTCGGCTTGATGCGCGCGGTAGCGGCGGAGGTGGCGGGTACGGGCGTCACGTCGAACGCGGTGTGCCCGTCGTTCGTCCGCACCGACATGACCGCGACGTCGGTCGCCCGGATCCGCGAACGCACCGGCCGCGACGAAGCCGACGCGGAAGCCGCGCTCGCCGCCGCCTCCCCGCTCGGACGGCTGCTCGAACCCGGCGAAATCGCTTACGCCGTGGCCTTTTTCGCCGCCCCGGAAGCGGCCGCGATCAACGGACAGACCCTCGTACTCGACGGTGGAGGAATCCAGAAATGAGCCCGTTCCGCGCCAGTGCCCCGCTCACGAAATCATGGGAGCACTTCGAGTTCACAGTGGACGACGGGGTCGCGACGGTGACCTTCGACCGGCCGGAAAAGCTCAACGCGCTCACCTTCGACGTCTACGCCGACCTGCGCGACCTCGTCGCCGAACTGCCGCACCGCGGCGACGTGCGGGTGCTCGTGCTCACCGGGAAGGGCCGCGGGTTCTGCTCGGGCGGCGACGTCGAGGAGATCATCGGCGAGCTGCAGAAAATGGACACCGCGGAACTGCTGGAATTCACCCGGATGACCGGCGCGGTGGTGAAAGCCATGCGCGAAACGCCAATCCCGATCATCGCGGCGATCAACGGCGTCGCGGCCGGTGCCGGTTCGGTGCTCGCGCTGGCCAGCGATTTCCGGCTGCTGGCCGAATCGGCGAAGTTCGCGTTCCTGTTCACGAAGGTCGGGTTGGCGGGCGCGGACATGGGTTCGGCGTATCTGCTGCCGCGCCTGGTCGGTCTCGGCCGTGCGACGGAACTGCTGATGCTAGGCGACAAACTCCCCGCGGCGCGCGCCGAAGCGATCGGGCTGGCGAACCGGGTCGTGCCCGACTCCGAACTCGCCGGCGAGGCCGCCGCACTGGCGCGACGGCTCGCGGACGGCCCGGCGCTGGCGTACTCCACCACCAAGGTACTGCTGACCCGCGAACTCGACAGCGACCTCGGCAGCTCGATCGAGCTGGAAGCGATCACGCAAGCACTTTTGATGACCGCCAAGGACCACAAGGAGTTCTACGCCGCCTGGGCCGCCGGTCGCAGTCCACAGTGGACCGGTCGCTGACCGTCCGTGAAGGGCTCCTTGAGGGAATCTAAGTCCCTCAAGGAGCCCTTCACGGACAACTCATCAGAGTTCGGTGTAGGCGACCGCGTTTTCTTCCAGGGAGCCGAACCACAGCCGGCCGTGGTATTCGCGGATGCCCACCAGCATGCGGAATCCCGGGATCTCGCCGCGCAGTTCCCGCACGACCGCACCGTCCGGGGTGACCGCGACCGCGCCCACCCGGGGTTTCGGCGCTGGCTGCAGAGCATCCGGCAACGCGCGGACCGCCGTCCGGACCGCGGTGGGGAGACGGCGCACGACGTCGAGGGCACGCAGCCGCGGACTGGCCTCGGTGATCCAGATCAGGCCGTCCGAACCGGTCGCGATGTTGTCCGGGAAGCCCGGCAGATCGTCGATCAGAACGTCGCGGTCGCCCGCGCGCGGACCAGTCAGCCAGACCCGGCTGACCCGGCACGCGCCGGTTTCGGCGACCGCCACGAAGGATTCGTCCGGCGGCAGCGCGACGCCGTTCGCGAACTGGAGGCCGTCGGCGAGCAGGTCGATCTCGCCGTCCGGGGTGCGGCGCAGCAGCCGTCCGCCCGCAGTCTGCTCGATGAGGTCGTCACGCCAGTTGTCGATGCCGAAACGACGCGAGGAATCCGTGAAATAGACCGTGCCGTCGGCGGCGACCGCGGCGTTGTTGCAGAACACGAAGTCCAGCCCGGCCCCGGACGTCGCGAGCGTCGTGGTCTCGCCGCCGCTCAGCGGCATGGTCAGCAAACCGGCGCGGGCGTCGCAGATCAGCAGTTCGTCGTCGCCGTACAACTCCAGGCCGAGCGGGCGGCCGCCGGTGTCGCCGATCAGGTCGATCCGCCGTCCGTCCGGCGAAACGCGCAGGATCCGGCCGTCGTCGACGCCGGTGTAGACCCGGCCCTCGGCGTCCACGACCACGTCTTCGGGACCGTGCCCGTTCACCGGGACGATCGTGACCTCGCCGAACTGCACGCCAGCCTCCTACCG
Source organism: Amycolatopsis sp. NPDC054798 (assembly GCF_053611505.1). Classification (NCBI taxonomy): domain Bacteria; kingdom Bacillati; phylum Actinomycetota; class Actinomycetes; order Pseudonocardiales; family Pseudonocardiaceae; genus Amycolatopsis; species Amycolatopsis sp. NPDC054798. The sequence continues at coordinate 25,988 of NZ_JBSHAM010000053.1, forward strand.
GTAGCTGAGCAGCCGCGCCGTCTCGCCTTCGAGATGCGGATGCTCGTTGAAGGACAACAGGGTCACGCCGCCGCGACCGGACGTCAGCTTCGTGATGCCGGTGTTCACGGTGACGCGGTTCAGCTTCAGCAGCCCGGGCCCGGGCGTGCCCAGCAGCGCTCCGGCGACCGCGCCCAGCACGCCGCCGGAGGTGAACACGAGCCCGTTTTCGCCCTTCCCCAGCGAACCGGCCAGTTCGGCCAGCGCCGCCGTGCAGCGGTCGAGGAAAGCGGGCCAGCTTTCCGCACACGGGCCGCTGTCGCCGGAATCGACCCACGCGGTCAGCGCGGCGTCCAGCAAGCGCTGGTACTCGCGCGCGTCCTGTTGTGGCGCACCGCCCGCGTAGCGCCGTCCGATGTCGACGTGGTCGTATTCGTTCCAGCGTTCGTCCTCGATCACCGGCACGTCGCAGCCGAGCGCCTTCAACGCCGTCGCCGCGGTGTCCCGTTGCCGGGCCAGCGTTCCCGAGCGCACCTGCGCGAACTCGACCCCGCGCCGCTTCAGCTCCGCACCGACCAATGTGGACTGTTCGAAACCCAGCGGCGACAACGCGTCGTAATCCGCCGCGCCGAACGACGCCTGGCCGTGCCGGATCAGGTAGATCGCACCCATCTATGCCGTCCCGTCAGGAAAACATCCGCAGCAACCGGCCAGGAATCAAGCGTACCGCGAGACTCAGCGGAACCCAGGGCCACGAAGGCACGTACGCGCGCTTCGGTTCCGCTTCGATCGCCTTGACCAGCGCGTGCGCACCGGCTTCGGCCGACACCATCAGCGGATTGCGCTTCGTCGAGCGCGCGGTCATCTCGGAGCTGATGTAGCCGGGCCGGACGTCGGTGACCGTGATGCCGTGGCCGCTCAGCTCCAGCCGCGCGCCGTCGGCGAACGCGGAGATCCCGGCCTTCGACGCGGAGTACGCGGTGAGGTTTCCGGGGAAACCGCGCAGCGCCATGAACGACGAGATCACCGCGAGGTGCCCGTCGCGCTGCTCGCGGAAGATTCCCGCCGCCGCCTCGATCTGGGCGACCGCGCCGACGAGATTGGTTTCGAGCGTCTGCCGGTTGGCGTCGAACCGGCCCGCACCGACCGGCTGGCCCTTGCCGAGCCCGGCGTTGACGATCACGCGGTCGAGTCTGCCGAGTTCAGTCCGGAATTCCTCGAACACCTCGAAGACGCGGGCGTGGTCGGTGACGTCGAGCGCGCGGGTGACGACGGTGATTCCCGGGTACGCGGCCCGCAGTTCGGCGGCAAGGCCGTCGAGCCGTTCGGTGCGCCGGGCGCACAGCGCGAGATTGCGGCCGCGGGCGGCGAACTGCCGGGCCATTCCCTCGCCGAGCCCGGAGCTGGCTCCGGTGATCAGGATGTTCTGCCGCAAGACCATGCCCGGAGCCTACCCGCTGGTAACCGCCCGCGCGGTCCCGTGTGACCGCGAAGGCGGCGAGGATTTCCCGGCGGCAGGAAATCGCGTTCCGCGATCCGCGACCGGCTGGTCGGCATGCTGAATCCGAAGGAATTCCGCCGTGTCCTGCCGCCGGAAAGCGGGAAGGGATGACCGGTGGCCCGGCCTCTGGGGGCATGCCGGGCCACCGGTTCCGGGCGCGGCCGCCGGCCGGGCGCGGGGCGCGGTCCGCGCTGCCGGGGCCGAGGATCCGGACGCGCCGGGGGCGGCGCGTTCCGTCCTGGCCATGGAAGCGCGACAGCGCAGGTCACGGCAATGGTTCACAGTTGCCAGTACTAGCCCGTTCGTCCGAGTCCCGAGGCGGTGCGCCTGGTCCGGCGGCTGCTACCGTGCCTGTGTCGGGCTCGGCACGGTCGGTTACCTATGGGGGCGGTCGGCGGGAAATGGCGCAGCGACAGGCGGACCAAGCCGGTCCGGACACCGCCGGAGGTGCCCGGACCGCGTTCGCGAGCGCGCTGCGCGCCGCGATCGGAGCCAGCGGGCTTTCCCTCGACCGGATCCAGGCGCGGCTGCGCGCCCGCGGCGCGACGGTCAGCGTCACCGCGCTCAGCTACTGGCAGTCGGGCAAACGCCAGCCGGAACGGGCCGGCTCGCTGTCCGCGGTGCGGGTGCTGGAGGAAATCCTCGACGTCCCCGACGGAGCGCTGCTCGGTTTGCTGCCGCCGCCCCGTCCGCGCGGCGCGAGCAAACGCGACCGGGCGGGCGAGGAACCGGTCACCTTCACCCGCGAGATCCTGCAGCCGCTGCTGGAACGCGTCGGCGCTCCGGACGCACTGGACCAGCAGCACCAGCTGAAGCTCATCGGCCTGCACGACCGCTGCGACATCGCGGCCGACGGCGGCCAGCGCGCGGTCACCTCGCGCGCGGTGTTCCAGTCCGGTGCGGACGGTCAGGACCGCTGGCTGCTGGTGTACGCGCAAGGCGACGCGACGGCGGTGCCGGAGCTGGAACCGGTGCGCAACTGCCGCGTCGGCCGCGCCGAAGTGGACGACGACCACGGCATCCTGGTGGCCGAACTGCTCTTCGACCGCGCACTGGAACGCGGCGAGACGCATCTCATCGAGTACACCCTGCGCAACGCCGGGCCGCCGTACCCGCAATGCCGGGCGACGCACTACCGCGAATTCCGCCGCCCGGTCCGCGAGTACCTGCTGGAGGTCCGCTTCGACCCGACCGCCGTTCCCGCCCGGTGCTGGCAGTACGCGAACGCCACCGACGAAGCCCCGTCCCGACGCCGGCTGCGGCTCGACAGCGGCAACGGGGTGCACGCGATCGCACTGGACTTCGGGCCGGGGATCTTCGGCATCGGCTGGGGCTCGTGACTCCGGCCGCGGAGCTGCGCGAGCTGACCGTCGAGGTCGACACCGGGCACTGGCGCGAGACGGTGCTGGACTCGGTGTGCCTGGTGGTGCCAATGGGACGGATCACCGCACTGCTCGGCGAATCCGGATGCGGCAAATCCATGGTCGCGGCGGCGTTGACGGGTTCGCTTCCTCCGGTGGCGCGCAGCACTGGCGACGTGCGCGTCGCTTGCAGCGTCGGATTGGTGCCGCAGTCCGGGGTCACGGCGTTCGCCGCGGAGCGCACCGTCGGCGCGCAACTGCACGAACGTCAACAGCTGTATCGCGGCCGGAGCGTCGAGGACGCGTGCAAGGCAGCGGCCTGCCCGACCGAGACGCTGGACCTCTATCCGCACCAGCAGTCCAGCGGGCAGATCCAGCGGGCCGCGCTCGCGGCGGCCCTGCTGTCCGAACCGGATCTGCTCGTGGTGGACGAACCCAGCGCCTCCCTCGACCGCGGCACCGCCTACGAGGTGTGGGCCGGCCTGCGCGCTTATGCCGACACCGGCGCCGCCGTGCTGACCATTACCCACGACGGCGCACTGCTGACGGAGACCGGAGTCGCCGACGCGATGGTGTTCATGCGCGACGGACGCACCATCGCTGCCGGGTCACCCGCAGAGATACGTGCCCTCGCGGATCCTTACGTGCAGGGCTTTTTCCCGTGACCGCGCTCAGCTCAGCTTGGTCCGCAGCACCTTCCCGGTAGCGTTGCGCGGCAGTTCCTCCAAGAACTCGACATCCCGGGGCACCTTGTAGCGCGCCAGGTTCGCCTTCACGTACTCGCGCACGCCGTCCTCGTCCAAGGTCGAGCCTTCGGTGCGCACCACGAACGCCTTGAGCCGCTCGCCGAAGTCCGGGTCCTCGACGCCGATCACCGCCGCCTCAAGGACGTCTTCGCGCTCCACCAAGAGGTTCTCCACCTCGATCGGGAACACGTTCTCGCCGCCGGAGACGATCATTTCGTCGTCGCGGCCGTCGATGAACAGGAGACCGTCCTCGTCGAAATGCCCGACGTCTCCGCTGGAGAGCAGGCCGTCGATGATCTCCTTGTTGCGTCCGTCGGTGTAGCCGCCGAAGCTGAGCCCGCTGCCGACGAACACCCGCCCCGTCACGTGCGGCTCGGTGATTTTGGCACCGTTCTCGTCGTACAGCGCGACGCGACAGCCGACCGGCGCGCGTCCGACCGTGCCCGGCGCGCGCTTCCAGTCCTCCGGCGTCGCAACCGTCGCCACGGCGACTTCCGTCGAGCCGTACAGGTTGTGCACGACGTCACCGAATTGCTCGTTCGCCCGGTTGCCGAGATCCGGCGACAGCGCGGACCCGGCGACGAAGATGATCCGCAGGCACGAAGTGTCGTAACGGTCGAGGACCTCCTTCGGCAGGTCGACGATCCGCTGCAGCATTGTCGGCACCAGTACGAGCGCGGTGCACCGATGCTTCGCGACGCCCTTCAGCGTGGCCTCGGGATCGAACTTCCGGCGCATCACCACTGTGCAGCCAAGCGCGAAGCTGAGGATGAACTGCGACAGCCCCGTGCCGTGGAACAGCGGGGCGCCCATGAAGGTCGCTTCGCCGGAGCGCAGCGGAATGCGGTCCAGGAACTGTGCCGAGGCCAGCGCGGACGTGTGCGGTCGCGGAGCGCCCTTGGGGGTGCCGGTGGTGCCGCTGGTGAGCAGCACGAATCCGCCGGGTTTGGCGGGCGCGGGCAGCGGCCGGTCGTCGGTGCTGGCGATGATCTCGGCGAGCACTGGGATCTCGTGCCCGCCGGGTTCGTCCACCCAGGCCAGATAGCGGTCGACGCTGTCGTCGATCGCGTCGAGCAGGCCGGTGAACTCCTGGTCGTAGACGAGCGCGGTGACGCCTTCGCGCTTGGCGACGTCGGCGAACTGCGGTTTGGCGAAACCGGTGTTCATCAGCAGCAGCCGCGCGCCGAGCTTGCCCGAGGCGGCCATCGTGAGCACGAGCCCGCGGTGGTCGCGGCACAGCGCGGCGATCACCGAACCGGGGCCGAGGCCGCGCTGGGACCAGGCGCGGGCGAGCGCGTTGGACTGGTCGTCGAGCTGCTTGAAAGTGAGCGGGCCGAGGTCGTCGACGATGCCGACGGCCGTCGAATCGCGCCGGGCCGCGATGTGGTTCGCGCCGGCGAACGGGCCGTACTTGCGGATCGCGACGAGGGACCGCAGGCCCTCGTCGAGCCGGGGGAACGGCACGAGCCCGGCGCGGCGCATCACCTCGACGCTGCGCACGGTCTCGGTCAGCTTGCCTGCCACCTGGCCGGCCAGCTCGGCCACACTCATCCGGGCACCTCCATTGCTGCGGCGGGAGCGCCCACGCCGACGGCTCCGTACCGCCGGTATGGGAGTTACTCGACAGTAAAGCAAGGCCCGGCCGCGCACCAGTGCCCGGCCGGGGCGGAAATCGCCGGTACCGGTGACTGGCTGTCCGTGAAGGGCTCCTTGCCGGAATCCGAGGCCCTCAAGGAGCCCTTCACGGACGTCGGGGGCAGGGTCGCGGACCAGGCGCGCGGAAATTGTCGGTGCTGGTCCGCACAATGTGACGGTGCAGGTGATCACCGGCCGGGAGGAAGACTCCGGCTACACGATCGAGGGCCCCGCGGGGACCCTCCGCGGGCTGTCGCGCGCCGACTGGGCCGACGAGGTGCGTCGGCTGGAGGCGGCGGAGAGCCCGCGCTGGGTGCTGCCCTCGGCCGAGGAGATCTACCCCGCGCTGGTCGAGGCCGGGGTGCGGCTGGGCCGATGCCACGACCTCTCGCTGGCCGAAGGGCTGCTGCTCGCCTACGAGGGCAGGGAAGGCGAATCACGCAGTTTGCGGGCAGCGTGGGCGCGGGCGAACGGGGAGGAACCGCCCGACGACGGCCCGGCCTTCGGCGAGGACGCGCAGCCCACGCTGTTCTCCCCGCGCGGCCCCGGCCTGCCGCCGGGGGTCACCGTCGTGGACGCGGCCCGGCGAGTCCTGGCCGAACAAGAGAAACGCGTCGCCGCCACCGAGGCCCCCGCCCGGATGCGGCTGCTGCTCGCGGCCGAATCGGCGAGCGCGCTGGCCGCCGCGGAGATCTCCGCCGCCGGGCTGCCCTGGCGCGCCGACCGGCACCTGCAGTTGCTGGAAGAACGCCTGGGCCCGCGCGTACCCGCCGGTCAGCGTCCGAAGGCCCTCGTCGACCTCGCGGCGAAAATCTCGGCGGCGCTGGGCGGACGGCCGGTCAACCCCGACTCGTCGGCCAGCGTCGTGCGCGCGCTGGCCAGGGAGGGCATCGAGATCCCGGCGGCGCGGAAATACCTGTTGCAGGACATCGACCACCCCGTGGTCGCGCCGCTGCTGGAGTACAAGGAACTGTCGCGGCTGCACTCGGCCAACGGCTGGGCGTGGCTGGACGAATGGGTCAGCGACGGGCGATTCCGGCCGCACTACGTGGTCGGCGGCGTGGTGTCCGGCCGCTGGGCCACCCGGGGCGGCGGGGCGCTGCAGATCCCGCGCGCACTGCGCTCGTGCGCGTCCGCGGACCCCGGCTGGAAACTCGTCGTAGCCGACGGCGCGCAGCTGGAACCACGCGTCCTCACCGCCCTGTCCGGCGACCGCCGCTTGGCCGAAGTCGCCGCGGCCACTGATTTGTACGCCCGTCTCGCGGAAGCGCTGTTCTCCGGCACCCGCTACGTCCCGCTCCGCCCCGGAGACACGCGAGACGACCGTTCCCGCGCGAAGATCGCCATGCTGTCCGCGATGTACGGCGGCACCTCCGGCGAGGCCGGGCCGCTGCTCGCCTTGCTGCGCCAGCGTTTCCCGGACGCGGTGTCCTATGTGGAGCGTGCAGCCGCGGCGGGCGAACGGGGCGAACGGGTGCGGTCCCGGCTGGGCCGTACGTCACCGGCCCCGTCCGCCGCCTGGCGAGCCTTGACCGGCGGCCTCACCGAGGACGAGGCAACGGAAACCCGCGCCCGCCGAGCGTCGCGCAGCTGGGGGCGGTTCACGCGGAACTTCGTGGTGCAGGCCAGTGCGGCTGACCTGACCGCGGTCTTGCTGGCGACTTTGCGCGGCCGGCTGCCCGCTCCGGCGCACCTGGTGTTCTTCCTGCACGACGAGGTGATCGTGCACGCACCGGCGGAACTGGCGGACGAGGTCGCGGAGATCGTGGAGACGGCGATCCAGGAATCCGCCCGGCTGGTCTTCGGAGAGGCGTGCCCGGTGCGGTTTCCGATGCACGCGAAGCCGGTGGACACGTATGCGGAGGCCAAGTGAGGCGGGTGAGATTCTGACATTTTTCGCACGCACCAAAGGCTGCCCGCCCAGCGGATCATCCGGATGGTCTTGGCGGGTTTCCCGGCCCGCGCCCGGTATCGCCGCGAACCGGCTGCTGGCCAGCCGCTCGCGCGGGTCAAGAGGCGATGCGCCGGAGCCGCCACGGCTGGCGGCCAGCTTGCCGAACTGGCTCACCGTGGTCGAGCAGCATCGGCCGCGGCTGCTTCACCGACTGAACGCTGCCGGTCGCGACCGTCTCGCCGCAACCGAGCGGAGTGGGTCGCGGCTGCCGGACCAGAGCTGGGCAGAGTCGGCCGCTGCCTCACCACAGGCGGGCAGAATTTGTCGTGGCCGCCTCGCCACCGCTGAACGAGGCCGGTCGCGGCTGCCTCACCACCGCTGAACGAGGCCAGTCGCGGCTGCCTCACCACCGCCGAGCGAAGCCAGTCACGGCTGCCCCACCACCGCCGAGCGGCGCCGGTCGCGACTACCGCGGTCAGGCAAGCGCGCCCTCGAATACCTTCGCAGCTCCCGGCGAACGCGAACTCCGCCGTCGTCCGATACCGAACCCACGAGCGGTCAGGCCAGCGCCTCGTCCAACGCCTTCGTGATCCGCTTCAACGACACCGGATGCGCCGTCCCCAGCGTCTGTGCGAAGAAGCTCACCCGAAGCTCCTCGATCATCCACCGCACCTCCGCCAGCGCCGGCGAAGGCGTCCCGGGCGGCAGCTCGGCCAGCGCGTCCTGGTACTCCTTCGTGATCCACGCGACGTCGGCCATGCGCTGCAGGTCCCGGGTCTGCTCCAGCGGCAGCTTCTCCAGCCGCCGTTCGATGCCGCGCAGATACCGGACCACGTTCGACAGCCGCCCCGCGCCCGTTTCCGTCACGAAGCCCGCGTGCACCAAACCGTCCAGCTGACGCCGGATGTCCGCCAGCGACTCGGCCGGGCCGCGCGTGTCCGCCAGGCGTGTCTCGACGTCGATGGCCGCGCGCAGGATCCGCTCGACCTCCGTCAGCACCTCCAGCACCTTCGAGTTCAAGCCTGCCCGCACCTTTTCCAGCAGTGCGGCGAAACCCGATTCGTCCCACACCGGACCGCCGGACGAGGCCATCAGTGCGTCGACCGCACAGTCGACGCAGTCCTCCAGCAGGCCCGCGACGCTGCCGTGCGGGTTGCGGTTCAGCACGAGTTTCGAGGAGTTCGACAGCGACCGCGTAATGAACTTCATCGGCGAGTTCAGGTTCAACCGCAGCATCCGCCGCGTGCCGGCCCACATCGCGTGCTGTTGCTCGGCGGGCGTGTCGAGCAGTCGTACGGCCACCGACGAACCCTCGTCCACCAGCGCCGGGTACGCCTTCACGTCGTGGCCGCGCCGGGTGGAGGCGAACACCTTCGGCAGTTCGCCGAAGGACGGCTGCACCAGCCCGGCCTTCTCGATGCTGTTGGCGGCCTTGGAAATCGTCTCCCGCACACGCGGCGCGAGACGGCGTTTCAGCTCGTCCAGGTCCTTGCCCTCGGCCACCCGCTTGCCGCGCTCGTCCACCACGCGGAAGGTCATCCGGAGGTGGTCCGGCACCGTCGAAAGGTCCCACGCCGAACGCGGGACGTCGATGCCGCGCATCGCGTGCAGTTCGTCGCCGAGGATGTCGAGCAGCGGACCGTCCGAAGGGGACATTCGCGTCAACGCCTCGGCGGCCGTGTCGGGGGCCGGGACGAAGTTGCGGCGCAGCGTTTTCGGCAGCGACTTGATCAGCTGCGTCGCCAGTTCGCCGCGCAGGCCGGGCACTTGCCAGTCGAATCCGTCCGGCGTCACCTGGTTCAGCACCGGCAGCGGGATGTGCACGGTCACGCCGTCGGCGTCCGCGCCGGGCTCGAACTGGTAGGTCAGCTTGAAGACGTGCGTGCCCTGCGTCCACGAGTCCGGGTAGTCCGATTCCCGGACCGCGCCCGCGACCTCGTTGATGAGCATGGACTTCTCGAACGACAGCAGGTCCGGCTCGGTCCGCCGCGCCTTCTTCCACCAGCTGTCGAAATGCCGCACGGACACGACGTCTTCGGGCACTCGCGCGTCGTAGAACTCGTACAGCGTCTGGTCGTCCACCAGGATGTCGCGCCGCCGGGCCCGGTTCTCCAGGTCCTCGACCTCGTCCAGCAGCGCGCGGTTCTCGGCGAAGAACCGGTGGTTCGTCTGCCAGTCGCCCTCGACCAGCGCGTGCCGGATGAACATCGCGCGCGAGATCTCCGGGTCGATCCGGCCGTAGTTCACCCGCCGGTCGGCGACGAGCGGCACGCCGTACAGCGTCACCTTCTCGGTCGCCATCACCGCGCCCTGCTTGCGTTCCCAGTGCGGCTCCGAATACGAACGCTTCACGACGTGCTGCGCGAGCGGTTCGACCCAGTCCGGTTCGATCCGCGCGTTGACCCGGCCCCACAGCCGCGACGTCTCCACCAGTTCGGCCGACATCACCCAGCGCGGCTGCTTCTTGAACAGCGCCGAACCGGGGAACACCGAGAACCGGGCCCCGCGCGCGCCGAGGTAGTCGCCCTTCGCCGGGTCTTTGAGCCCGATGTGCGACAGCAGCCCGGCGATCAGCGCGGTGTGCACGTGCTGCGGTTCGGCGGGCGTGGTGCTGAGCGTGATGCCGAGCGGTTTGGCGAGCTGCCGCAGCTGGCCGAAGATGTCCTGCCATTCGCGGATCCGCAGGTAGTTCAGGTACTCGGTGCGGCACATCCGGCGGAACTGGTTGCCGGACAACGTCTTCTGCTGTTCGCTGACGTACTCCCACAGCTTGAGGCAGGAGAGGAAGTCCGACGTCGGATCGGCGAACCGGGCGTGCTGCGCGTCGGCGGCCTGCTGCTTCTCCGCCGGCCGCTCGCGCGGGTCCTGAATGGACAGTGCGGCGGCGATGATCATCACCTCGCGCACGCAGCCGTTGCGCGCGGCCTCCAGCACCATCCGGCCCATCCGCGGGTCCACCGGCAGCAGCGCGAGCTTCCGGCCGACCTCGGTCAGCTTCGAGGAATCGCCGGTCTCGAACGCGCCGAGTTCCTGCAGCAGCTGCACGCCGTCGGTGACCTGGCGGCGGTCCGGCGGCTCCACGAACGGGAACGCGTTCATGTCGCCGAGGCCGAGCGAGGTCATCTGCAGGATGACCGACGCCAGGTTCGTCCGCAGGATCTCCGGGTCGGTGAACTCCGGCCGCGATTCGAAATCCTCTTCGGAGTACAGCCTGACGCAGATGCCGTCCGAGGTACGCCCGCAGCGGCCCTTGCGCTGGTTCGCCGACGCCTGCGAAATCGCTTCGATCGGCAGCCGCTGCACCTTCGTGCGGTGGCTGTAGCGGGAGATGCGCGCGGTGCCCGGGTCGATCACGTACTTGATCCCCGGCACGGTCAGCGACGTCTCGGCGACGTTCGTGGCCAGCACGATCCGCCGCCCGGTGTGCCGCTGGAACACGCGGTGCTGATCGGCCGCGGACAGCCGCGCGTACAGCGGCAGCACCTCGGTGTTCCGCAGTTCCAGCCGGTTCAGCACGTCCGCGGTGTCGCGGATCTCGCGTTCGCCGGAGAGGAACACCAGGATGTCGCCGGGGCCTTCGCCGGACAGCTCCTGCACCGCCTCGGCGATCGCCTGCGTCTGGTCTCGGTCCGGATCGCCCTCGGGATCGTCCGGGTCCGCGAGCGGGCGGTAGCGCACCTCGACCGGATAGGTCCGGCCGGAGACCTCGACGATCGGCGCGTCGTTGAAATGCCGCGAGAACCGCTCCGGGTCGATGGTCGCCGAGGTGATGACGACCTTCAGGTCCGGACGGCGCGGCAGCAGCTGCTTGAGGTAGCCGAGGATGAAGTCGATGTTGAGGCTGCGCTCGTGCGCCTCGTCGATGATCAGCGTGTCGTACTGGCGCAGCATCCGGTCGGTCTGGATCTCGGCCAGCAGGATGCCGTCGGTCATCAGCTTGACCAGGGTGTCCTGGCCGGACTGGTCGGTGAACCGGACCTTGTAGCCGACCGTGTCGCCCAGCTCGGTCTTCAGCTCGCTGGCGATCCGGTCGGCGACCGTGCGCGCGGCGAGCCGGCGCGGCTGGGTGTGCCCGATCTGCCCGCGCACCCCGCGGCCCAGCTCCAGGCAGATCTTCGGCAGCTGCGTGGTCTTGCCCGACCCGGTCTCCCCCGCGACGATCACCACCTGGTGGTCGCGGATCGCGTCGCCGATCTCGTCCTTGAGCCTGCTGACCGGCAGCTCGGCGGGGTACTCGATCTTCGGCACGCTTTCGCGGCGCTGCTGCACGCGCAGCAGCGCCGTTTCGACGTCGGCGGCGATGCGCTCGACCGTCTCCTGCTTGTCACGAGACCGGCGCGCGCCGTCGAGACGACGGCGGAGCCGGTGCTCGTCGCGCAGCATCAGTTCGGGCAGCTGGGCGCGCAGCTCTGCGAAGGGGGATGGAGTGGACATACTTGGGCTAAGGATAGCCGTGCGTGACCGTGCTGGCTTCCGAATATGCCGCGAGTGACAGCCCGGCTCCCCGGCTCACGGCACCGGGGCTGGCCGCGGCCGCACGAGCTTGGCCGGGAGCAGCCAGGTCAGCCGGTCTGAGCGGAGCACGGCGAGCGGCCCGATCACGGCCAGGAGCAGCACGTACCCGGCGACGAACGGGGCCACCCGCGAGTCGAGCCCGGCCGCGGTCGCCATCGCCGCCAGCACCAGCGAGAACTCGCCCCTGGTCAGCACGGTCAGCCCGATGTTCACGCCCTCCTGCCGGTCGAAGCCGTGCAGCCGGGCGGCGAACGCTCCGGCGGCGAGGTTCAGCACCAGCGTCAGCACGACCGCGGCGAGCACCGGGAGGACGACCGTGCCGACCGCGCCCGGGTCGATCGACAGCCCGAAGATGAAGAAGAACAGCGCGCCGAAGGCGTCCCGCAGCGGCAGCACCAGTTTGTGCACCCGCGGCGCGACCTGGGAATTGCCGAGCATCATGCCGACCATGAACGCGCCGATCGCGTCGGATACGCCCACCTCCTCGGCCACCGCGGCGCCGAGCACGGCGACACCGACGAAGCAGACGGTGAGCAGTTCGTCGTCCGCCGAACCGAACAACCGCGACACCAGCCGTCCGCCCCAGCGGGCCAGCGCGGCGAGGACGAGGAGGAAGCCGAACGCCTTGCCGAAGTCGGCGAGCGCCGCGCCGAATCCGTCCGCGCCGGACAGCACCGGCTGCAACAACGCCAGGTACAGCGCGAGGAACAGGTCTTCCAGCACGATGATGCCCATGATCAGCCGGGATTCGCGGTTGTTCATCCGCCGCGTTTCCAGGAGCAGCTTGGTGACGATGGCCGAGGACGAGATGCCGATCGCGCCGGCGATCACCAGCGCCTCGCGCGCGCCCCAGCCCAGCGCGAAGCCGAACGCGAGCCCGCCGCCGACGTTCAGCACCAGGTACGCCACCCCCGCACCGGCGAGTCTGGCGCCGCCGCGGGCGAGGTCGTCGAGCGAGAACTCCAGTCCGAGATAGAACAGCAGGAACACGAGACCGAGCCCGGCCAGCACGCCGAACTCGGCCGGGTCGTCCACAAGGGACAGTCCAGGGGTGTGCGGGCCGAAGACGAAACCGGCCAGCATGAACAGGGGAATCGTGGGCAGCCCGATGCGGGCGCCGAGGCGGGCGAGGGCGCCGGCGGCGAGAAAAGCGCCGCCGACGGCCAGCAAAGCATGACCGTTGCTCATGAAATCCTCTTAAGAGCCGGGTACAGGCGGGGAACGAGTACTCAGCAGCCGGGAGGTGCCCGCGCCGCGGCGGGCGCCGGCGCGCGGTCCAGTTCGACCGGCGGCGCGGCGGAAAACGGGACAGCGCACCAGTCTGGCCGGGCGAGGCGGATCTCGCCCGGGGTGTCGGCGAGCGGCAACGGATGCGCGGCGACGAGATGCGGGCCCTGTTCCTGGACCAGGGCCGGTTCGAGATCGTGCGGACGCGGGCCTGCCGGGCCCGGGCCGGGGACCGCGACGCCGAGCAGGAGCAGTGCGGCGAGCAGCAGGACGAGGATGGACTGGTGCCGTGGCGCGGGAGCGGCGGCGGCAGTCGTCATCTCGGAGCGAGTTTACCATGTCTTTAATGTGTGCCGAGCACTCTCGCCGTGCTCCACAGTGGACAGTCCATCTACGACTTCCGTGGTTCCAGCGGATTTTCGGCCGCCTTCAGGCACTCTTCATCATCCACAGTGGACGGATTGCGTTCACATCCGTGAAAACTTTTCGCATCCCTTGCCCTGCGGCTTCACGCTCGGTTATCGTGGCGCTACGCCGCAGCAGTACCCGGAACCGGCCCCTTCGCCGGTCCGGCCGCCTTGCCCACGTACCGCGGAAAGGGATTCCCCTCATGCGCAAGACGATGCGGCCCACGCTGGTCGCCGGACTCACGGCTGCCTCGGCCCTCGCCCTCGTGCTCAGCACCCCCGCCCTCTCGGCCGCCGCCGTGCCCGCCCCGCTCGCCGCCTCGGCGGCCTCGGTGCTCGGCTCCGGCGGCGACCTCGCGTCTCCGGAGAAGAAGGAGATCGCGATGCAGCTGGTGTCGAGCGCGGAAAACTCCTCGCTCGACTGGAAGAAGCAGTACTCCTACATCGAGGACATCGGCGACGGCCGCGGCTACACCGCGGGCATCATCGGGTTCTGCTCCGGCACCGGCGACATGCTCGAACTGGTGCAGGCCTACACCAAATCCGTGCCGGACAACCCGCTCGCGAAGTTCTTGCCCGCACTGGAAAAGGTCAACGGCTCAGATTCGCACGACGGTCTCGGCTCGGCCTTCGAAAGCGCGTGGAAAGAAGCCGCGGGCACCGAGGAATTCCAAGCCGCGCAAAACAGCGAGCGCGATCGCGTGTATTTCGACCCGGCGGTGAACCAGGGCAAGTCGGACGGTCTCGGCGCGCTCGGCCAGTTCATCTACTACGACGCCATCGTGATGCACGGCCCCGGAACGAGCACCGACAGCTTCGGCGGCATCCGCGACGCAGCGCTGTCGAAGGCGAAGCCACCCGCCCAAGGCGGCGACGAAACGGCGTACCTCAAGGCGTTTCTCGACGCGCGCAAGGTGGTCATGAAGAAGGAAGAAGCGCATGCGGACACGTCCCGCGTGGACACCGAGCAACTGGTGTTCCTCAATGACGGCAACCTCGATCTGCACACGCCGCTGAAGTGGAAGGTCTACGGCGACCCGTACGAGATCAACTGAGCCACCGGCAGGTTCTCGCGGTCGACGCGCACAGCGCGTCCGGGTGGGACCACGACCGCGGCCGCTGGGTACGGACCCTCGGTCCGTACCCAGCGGAGGTCGGCGCGCAGGGAATCGGCGTCGCGCGCGAAGGGATTTCCGTTACGCCCGCCGGAACCTGGCCGCTCACCGAGGCGTTCGGCATCGCTCCGAATCCCGGTACCCGGCTTCCCTACCGGCGAGTGACCACTTCGGACTGGTGGGTGTCCGATGTGCACTCTCCGCTCTACAACACGCATTACCGAGGCACCTCGGGCCTATTCGACGAAACCGCCGGAGAGAACCTCGGCGCCGCTGGCCCGGCGTACGCGCACGCGGTGGTGATCGACTACAACCGCTCGCCAGTCGTTCCCGGCGCCGGTTCGGCCTTCTTCCTGCACGCGGCCACCGGCGGACCGACCGCCGGCTGCGTCGCCTTGGCTCTCCCCGACCTGATCGCGGTGCTGCGCTGGCTCGATCCCGCGCGGCATCCCGTCATCGAGATAGCTGATCCAGCGTCCGCGTGTTGATGACCCGATCCGGCCCGATGCCCGCGTTTTCCGCGCGCTCGCAGCCGTAGACCTGCCAGTCGAGCTGACCGGGCGCGTGCGCGTCGCTGTCGATCGCGAACTCGCACCCCAGTTCGACGGCCTGGCGCAGCAACCGCATCGGCGGATCGAGCCGGTCCGGCCGCGAGTTGATCTCGACCGCCACCCCGTTTTCGCGGCAAGCGGTGAACACCTTCTCGGAGTTGAACTGCGACTCCGGCCTGCTGCGCCCGCCGACCAGCCGTCCGGTGCAGTGCCCCAGCACGCGGACGTGCGGATTCTCGACGGCAGCCAGCATCCGCGGCGTCATCTCGCGCGCGGGCATCCGCAGCTTCGAGTGCACGCTCGCCACAGCGAAGTCCAGCTTCTCCAGCAGCTTCTCGGTCTGGTCGAGCGCACCGTCGTCGAGGATGTCGACCTCGATGCCGTGCAGGACGCGAAACGGGGCCAGCTGCTCGTTCACCCGCGCGACCTCGTCCATCTGCGCCCGCAACCGCTCCGCGGACAGCCCGCGCGCGACCGTCAGCCGCGGCGAGTGGTCGGTGAGCACGATCCACTCGTGCCCCAGCTCGCGTGCCGTCTCGGCCATCTCCAGGATCGGGCTGCCGCCGTCGGACCAGTCGGAATGCGTATGACAGTCGCCGCGAAGCGCCGTACGCAACGCACCGCCGTCCGGCAGCCTGCTCTTGGGCAGCTTCGCCGCGTACGCGGGCGTACGGTCGTGCCACGCGTCTTCGATGACCCCGGCAGTGGCTTTGCCGATCCCCTTCAACGCCTGAAGCGTCTTCGCGCCGACGCGCGACTCCAGCTCGTCCTCGGACAGCCGATCGACCACTGCGGCGGCCTGACGGAACGCGCGTACCCGGTAAGTCGGTTCACCGGCGCGTTCGAGCTGGAAGGCGATGTCGCGCAGCGCGCGGGCCGGGTCCATGCCTCCTGTTTTACCCGCTCAGCCGCGCCGGGGCAGCTCGTGCAGTTCGACATCGCCGAGACGGCCGTCGCGGATCTCGGCGGTTTGATAGGTGCAGAACGGCTGCCGTCGCCGGTCCGTGGGCGAACCGGGGTTGAGCAGCCGCAGCCCGCCGGGCGTCGTCGAGTCCCACGGGATGTGGCTGTGCCCGAAGATCAGCACGTCCACGTCCGGATACAACGCGTCGCAGCGGGCCGCGCGCCCCTTGGCGTCGCCGGTTTCGTGGACCACCGCCAGCCGGACGCCCTCCAGCGTCTCCCGGGCTACCTCGGGCAGGCGTTTCCGCAGTTCAGGCCCGTCATTGTTGCCGTAAACGCCGATCAGCCGAGCGCTGCGGGCCGCAAGCTCGTCGAGGGTGTCCACGTCGACCCAGTCGCCCGCGTGCACCACGACATCGGCGTGCGCGACTTCGTCCCAGACCTGCGAGGGCAGTTCTTTCGCCCGCTTCGGCAGGTGGGTGTCCGCGAGGAGCAGCAAGCGCACGCCGTCACTCCTCCCCGATCGCCTCGAGCACGTGGTCGAGGAACGCCGCGATGTGCGCGCGCAGCAGTTCGGCCGCGCCGTCCTCGTCGCCCTTCTTCGCGGCGGCGAGCACCGCCTTGTGCTCGTTCCATTCCTTGCGCCAGCTGGGATTCGCGTCCCAGCCGACCACCGTGATCAGCGCCGCGCGGTCGCGCAGGTCGTCCAGCATCGACACCATCAGCGGATTGCCGCAGCCCGCGTACAGCGTGCGGTGGAACCGCCGGTTCAGCAGGCTCAGCGTGGTCTGGTCGGCATCCGCGTCCGACGCTTCCTTGAGGATCTGCCCGGCCTCGTCGAACGACGTGCGGTCCGCCGCCCGCACCGCGCGGCGCAGCGCTTCGGGCTCCAGCACCATCCGCACGTCGTAGACCGACCGCGCCAGCTCCGCGTCGACCACGCACACCGACGCGCCCTTGTACGGGCTGAACGTGACCAGCCCGGTGTTGGACAGCACCTTGAGCGCTTCGCGCACCGGCGTCTTCGACACCCCGAGCCGCGCGGCCAGCTCCGCCTCCACCAGCTGCTGGCCGGGCACCAGCTCGCGGGCGAGAATGCCGCGCCGGATCTCCTCCAGCACCACCTCGGTGCGGGAGGCGGGGAGGCTGAACGTGGACGGCATGCCGACCCTCCTGGCTTTCGCGCTCGTCCCCGCACATTCAACCAGGCGGGCGTCTCCGAGCGTCGACACGTACGATCATATATCAGATGCCATCCGTCTTCGAAGGGACACGGCCGCGATGAAGGCACCCGAGGACCTGCGCAGCCACCGCTGGTTCGGCGGCGACGACCTGCGGAATTTCAGCCACCGCACCCGCGCCCGGCAGCTCGGCTACGAGCCGGAAGAGCACCTCGGCAAGCCGGTGATCGGCATCCTCAACACCTGGAGCGACATCAACCCGTGCCACCAGCACCTGCGCGAACGCGCGGAGCAGGTCAAGCGCGGCGTGTGGCAGGCGGGCGGATTTCCGCTGGAGTTCCCGGTGGCGACGCTGTCGGAGACCTATCAGAAGCCGACGCCGATGCTGTACCGGAATCTCCTGGCGATGGAGACCGAGGAACTGTTGCGGTCCTATCCGGTCGACGGCGCGGTGCTGATGGGCGGCTGCGACAAGACCACGCCGGCGCTGCTGATGGGGGCGGCGAGCGCGGGGTTGCCGTCGATTTTCGTGCCCGCGGGTCCGATGCTGCGCGGAAACTGGCGCGGCGAAGTGCTCGGCAGCGGCACCGACATGTGGAAGTACTGGGACGAACGGCGCGCGGGCACGATCGGCGACCGCGAATTGGCCGAACTGGAACGCGGCCTCGCCCGCTCCCCCGGCCACTGCATGACGATGGGGACCGCGTCGACCATGACGTCCGCGGCCGAGGTGCTGGGGCTGACGCTGCCCGGCGCGGCCTCGATCCCGGCGGTCGATTCCGCGCACCACCGGATGGCCGCGGCGAGCGGCGCGCGAATCGTGGACATGGTGTGGGAAGACCTCGCGATCACGAAGATCCTCGACGAGCACGCGTACGCCGACGCGATCACTACTGTGCTGGCGCTCGGCGGGTCGACCAACGCGGTGATCCACCTGATCGCGATGGCTGGGCGCAGCGGGATCTCCTTGTCCCTGAAGGATTTCGACGAGATCGCCCGCCGGGTGCCGGTGCTGGCGAACATCCGTCCGGGCGGCGATTGGCTGATGGAGGACTTCTATTACGCGGGCGGCCTGCCCGGGTTGCTGTCCCGCTTGACCGATCTGCTGCACCTCGACCGCGTCACCGTCACCGGTCGTCCGCTCGCCGATTCTCTCGCCGACGCCCGCGTGCACAACGACGACGTGATCCGCCCGCGCGACCACCCAGTCGCCAGCGAGGGCGGCGTCGCCGTGCTGCACGGAAACCTCGCTCCCAGCGGTGCGGTGATCAAGCACATCGCCGCCGACCCCGCTCTGCTCACGCACACCGGTCCGGCAGTGGTTTTCGACAACTACCCAGATTTGAAGAAGCGCATCGACGACCCCTCGCTGGGCATCACCGCTGATTCCGTGCTGGTGCTGCGCGGGTCCGGTCCGCTCGGCGGTCCGGGGATGCCGGAGTACGGGATGCTGCCGATCCCGGCGCACCTGCTGGAACAAGGCGTGCGGGACATGGTGCGCATCTCCGACGCCCGGATGAGCGGCACCAGCTACGGAGCGTGCGTGCTGCACGTGGCACCGGAATCGCACGTCGGCGGACCGCTCGCACTCGTCCGCGACGGCGATCTGATCACCCTGGACGTGCCTGCCCGGACGTTGCAGTTGCAGGTGGACGACGCCGAACTGCGGCGTCGCCGCGATTCGTGGGCCGCTCCGGCACCGCGGTTCGAGCGGGGTTACGGTGCGCTGTACGCGGAGCACATCACGCAAGCCGACGAGGGCTGCGACTTCGACTTCCTCGCCCGCGCCGGCGCCAATCCGGAACCGGACGCAGGGTGACCCTCGTGAGTGCTGATCACGGTGAGAACCGCGATCAGCACTCACGACTGAGGGTGACCGGTTTGTTCCGCTGGGGGCAGTAGTCCGGCATGTCCGGCTCGGCCCGTACGCTGTGCCCCTGACCGCAGCGAATCGAAGGGGTCGTGAGGTGCAGTACGAACCGCGCTGGCCGGAAACCGACAGCGACCAGACCGAGATCCTGCCGGTCGTGCCTCCGGAAGAACCTCCGGTCCCGCCGCGGAGGCGCGGCCTGCGCAAGGCGGGCTGGATCAGCGGCGGCGTGCTCGGCGTCCTGGTCGTCGCCTACCTCATCGACCTGCTGACCAGCCAGGGCCGGGTGCCGCGCGGCGTCGTCGTGGCCGGCGTGGACGTCGGCGGGCTGGAGCGGCCGGTCGCCGAACGCGAGCTGCGCGGGAAGATCGAGCCCCGGCTCACCCAGCCGCTCACCGTCACCGCGGGCAACGCGCACACCAAGCTGTCGCCGACCGACGCCGGGCTGGGGCTCGACTGGAGCGGCACCCTCGACCAGGCAGGCGACCAGCCGATCAACCCCTTCACCCGGCTCGCGTCGTTCTTCAGCACGCGGGAACTGGGCGTCGTGTCGCACGTCGAGGGCGCGAAGCTCGACCCGGCGCTCGAGGAGCTGCGCGGCCGCGTCGACCGGGAGCCGGCCGAAGGCACGATCCGGTTCGACGGCACCACGCCGGTCGCGGTCCCGCCGCAGGCCGGGCAGAAGCTGGACGTCGCGGCGGCGCGGGCGAAGGTGCTGAGCGGCTGGGCTTCGGGCAGCGAGCTGACGCTTCCGGTCGCGCCGACGCCGGTGCGCACCACGGCCGAGGGCGTCCAGCGCGCGCTCGCCGAGTTCGCCAAACCCGCGGTGTCCGCGCCGATCGTCGTCAAGGGCGAAGGCGCGGACGCGACGCTGACGCCGGAGCAGATCGCCGGCGCGCTGACGTTCGTGCCCGGCGACGGCGGCGGCCTCGCCCCGCAGATCGACCCGAAGAAGGTCACCGACGCGCTCGCGCCGCAGCTCAAGTCCACCGAGCAGGAGGGCAAGGACGCGGCGATCGCGTTCTCCGGCGGCAAACCGGTCGTCGAACCCTCCGCGGACGGCAACACGGTCGACTGGGAGCAGAGCCTCAAACCGCTGCAGAACACGCTCAAGCAGACCGATTCGCGCGAGCTGAAGGCGATCTACAAGAAGACGCCCGCGAAGGTGACCACCGAGCAGGCGGACAAGCTGGGCGTCAAGGAAGTCATCGGCGAATTCAGCACCGGCGGGTTCGCCGCCGACTCCGGCACGAACATCCGCGTGGTCGCGGAGAAGGTCAACGGCGCGATCGTGAAGCCGGGGGAAACGTTCAGCCTCAACGGATTCACCGGCCCGCGCGGGCGTCCGCAGGGCTACGTCGAGGCGGGCGTGATCGAGAACGGCGCACCGGCCCGCGAGGTCGGCGGCGGCATTTCGCAGTTCGCCACCACGCTGTACAACGCGGCGTACTTCTCCGGGATGAAGGACGCCGGGCACAAGGAACACAGCTACTACATCAGCCGCTACCCGGCCGCGCGCGAGGCGACGGTGTTCCAGAACCCCAACGGCGCCAGCGTGATCGACCTGAAGTTCACCAACGACTCGGACACCGGCGTCGCGATCCAGACCGTCTGGACGCCGTCGTCGATCACCGTGAAGCTGTGGGGCACCAAGCGCTACACCGTCGAATCGGTCCCCGGCGAGCGGACGAACCCGACGCCGCCGCCGACGAAACCGGGTCCGGCGGAGAACTGCCACGCCTCCAACGGCGCGCCCGGTTTCACCGCGAGCGACACCCGGATCCTGCGCGACGCCTCGTCCGGCCGGGAGGTTTCGCGGCACACGCGGTCGGTCCGCTACAACCCGCAGCCGAAGATCACCTGCGGGGAGTAGCGAGCCGCTGCACGACCGCGGCCACCGCCAGCTCGACGGCGAAGGCGAACTCCGCTTCGTGATCGCACCGGGCCAGATGCGGCGCGGATTCCACGACGGCGGGCAGTCCGGCCTGCTCGAGTTCGGCGCGGCGGCGGGCGATTCCGTCCTCGTCGGTGACGCCGAACGCCGGTCCCGCACCGGCCTCGCGCAGGAGCGAGCCGACGACGACGGCAAGGAGCGACCGCAGCAGGTGGACCGCCTCCTCGGGCGACGCTCCTGCCTTGCGCAGCACCGAAAGCACCGCCTCGACCGGCGCGAGCGCGGCGGCTGAGGGCAACTGTCTGGTTAGGACCAGCGCGGCGGCCTGCGGATGCGCGCGGGCCGCTTTCCGGAAGGCGTGGGCGATCGCGCGGAGGTCTTCTTCGGGCTGCCCGGCCGGGTCCGGGAGATCGATCCCGCCGAGCACGTGCCCGGCGACCGCGTCGAGCAGCCCTTCCTTGCCGTCGACGTGGTGGTAGAGGCTCTTCGCGTCCACGCCGAGGCGCTGCGCGACGGTCCGCATGCTCACCGCTGCCGCGCCGTCGGCGTCGACCACTTCCAGCGCGGCCGTCAGGATCGCCTCCCGCGACAGCCGGGCGTCTCCCTTGCGCGGGCGTCCCCGGCGCGTCGTGGTGTTCACGGTTCCATCATGGCGCACTTGCGATATACCCACACTGTGGATTAAATTGCCGTCGCGCTCTCCCGGTTTGGAGGAACCTGTGGACCCGTTGGCCATCCCCGCGCCCGAAGTGCTGCGCGCCCGGCAAAAGCTCGTCCTCGACCACTTCCGCGACGAGGTCCGCCAGGAGTGGGACGACGTGCTGGCGACGTTCCCGC
Organism: Amycolatopsis sp. NPDC054798; assembly: GCF_053611505.1. Taxonomy (NCBI): domain Bacteria; kingdom Bacillati; phylum Actinomycetota; class Actinomycetes; order Pseudonocardiales; family Pseudonocardiaceae; genus Amycolatopsis; species Amycolatopsis sp. NPDC054798. The sequence continues at coordinate 47,604 of NZ_JBSHAM010000053.1, forward strand.
ATCCGCGTTACGAGATCGTCCCGACGATGACCGTGCACGACGGCGATTCCGCGGTGCGCGGCTACTACGACGAAACGCGCCGCGCTTTTCCCGATCAAGACCACGAAATCATCGCGCTGCGGCACAGTGCCGATGCGGTAATCGTCGAGTTCTGGCTTCTCGGCACCCATCGCGGACCGCTCGGCAAGATTCCGCCGACCGGACAGCGGTTCCGGGTCCGGATGACCGCGTACTTCCTCTTCGACGCCGGCGAACAGCTGGTGTGCGAACGCATTTACTTCGACACGCTCACCATGCTCCGCCAGCTGCTGCGCGCCTACGATGTCCGGAAACCCGCCTCGTGGCCCAAGCTCGTTCGCGCGGTGCGGGGGTTGCTGGCGATGTCCGGTGAGCCGGACCCTCGGCTTTCTGACACCACTCCGCCCGCTTTTTGTCGGTGACCCCGCGTACAGTCAGGCGCACACCACGGGAAGGGGGAACCGGTGTCCGACGACGCGGCCATGGGGCTTTACGGACTCACCAAACGGTTCGGGACCACGCTGGCAGTAGACGATGTGCGGCTGGAGGTGCCGCGCGGATCGTTCTTCGGCCTCGTCGGACCCAACGGAGCCGGGAAAACGACGTCGCTGTCGATGGCGGTCGGCCTGCTCCGGCCGGACGCCGGCGAGGCGCGGGTGTTCGGAGTGGACGTCTGGCGGGAACCGGAACGGGCGAAAAGCCTGATCGGCGTTCTTCCGGACGGATTGTCCATTCCGGAGCGGCTCACCGGGCGGGAACTGCTGACGTACATGGGCCTGCTGCGCGGGCTCGCGCCGGACACGGTCGCCGAACGCGCCCAGGAACTGCTCGGGGTGCTGGAGCTGACGGACGCCGAGCGCACGCTCGTCATCGACTATTCCGCGGGCATGCGCAAGAAGATCGGCCTCGCGACGGCGTTGCTGCACGGGCCGCGGCTGCTCGTGCTGGACGAGCCGTTCGAAGCGGTCGACCCGGTTTCGGCGTCGACGATCCGCACGATTCTGCAGCGGTTCGTCGCCTCCGGCGGCGCGGTCGTGCTGTCGAGCCACGTGATGGCGTTGGTGGAACAGCTGTGCAGCCACGTCGCGGTGATCACGCGCGGGCGCGTCGTCGCTGCTGGCGCGGTGGCGGACGTACGCGGCGAAGGCACGCTGGAAGACGCGTTCGTGCACATCGTCGGCGGGCGGACCGGCGGGACGGAGGGGCTGGCGTGGTTGGCGTCCTCGTCCGACTGAAGCTGCGAGTCCTGCGCAATTCGCTGCGCGGGCGGCAGATCGCCGGAATGATCGTCGGCGGCATCTTCGGTCTGCTGGCGGCGTTGTTCACCATCGGCATCGCCGTGTTCCCGGTGCCGGAGGCCCGGATCACGGTCGACCTGCTCACCTCGGTGTACGCGGTCTGGATGGCGGGCTGGGTGCTCGCGCCGATCGCGACCGGCGGCGGGGACGACACCCTGCGGCCGGAACATTTCGCGCTGCTGCCGATCCCCCGGCGCAAGCTGGCGGTCGGCCTGCTCGCGGCGAGCTTCGTGGGCGTCACGGCGCTGGTCAGCTTGCTGGCGTTCCTCGGCTTGGTGTTCTACGGGCTGCGGTTCGGCGCCGGCGCGGCGTTCGTCGGACTCGTGTTCACCGTGCTGCAGCTGGCGTTCGTGGTGCTGCTGTACCGCGTGGTGATGGCCGCGCTCGGAGCGCTGCTGACGTCGCGCAAGGGCAAGGAGCTGGGCATCATCCTGGTGGCGCTCACCGGGTTGTCCGGCGTCGCGGTGAACTACGTGATGAGAAGCGTCGGCCCGGCGATCGTCAGCGGCCAGATGCCCGGTTTCACGAGTGTCATGCACGCCCTTCCCTCCGGCTGGGGCACGCTCGCGGTACACGCGGCCGGAACCGGCGAGTGGGGCCTCGTCGGCGGTCTCTTCGCCGCGCTGCTCGGTGTCGTGGCGGTTCTCATCGTGGTCTGGGGCGCTCTGCTGGTCCGCCAGGCCACCACGCCTTCGTTCCGCGGAGCCTCCCGGACTCGCGCGAAGAGCACCCGCACTCGGCGCAGCCTGCTGCCCGCCACCCCGGTGGGAGCCGTGGCGCGCAAGGAGCTTTTCACCTGGTGGCGAGACGCCCGCCGACGCGTCGCCCTGCTGTCGACGTTGCTCATCGGCTTCGTCATCACCGTCGTGCCAGCCCTGTCCGGCGGCGGCGAGCGGTCGGTGATGCTGCCGTATTTCGGGGTCGCAGTGGTGATTTTCGCGTCCATGCAGTCCGGCAACCTGTACGGGATGGACGGCAGCGCCCTGTGGCACACGCTGGTCGTCCCCGGAGCCGAACGAGCCGACATCCGGGGCCGCCAATTGGCGTGGGCGTTGATCGTCGCTCCCGTGGCCTTGGTGCTGGCCCTCGTCCTGCCCGGCGTCACCGGCGTGCCGGGCGCGTACCCGTGGGTGCTCGGACTGGTCCCGGCAACGCTGGGCGCCGGAGCCGGGGTCTTGATGCTGCAATCCGTCTTCCTCGCGTTCCCGCTCCCGGATCAACGCCGCAGCGGCAGCCCGTGGTCGTCCGGCGGCCGCCCCGGCTGCGCCCGTGCGGCCCTGATGCTGGCCACGACGCTGCTCATCGTGCTCGGCGCGTTGCCGGTGGTGGCGCTGTGCGCGGCCGGGAAGCTGGCGGACCTGCCGGTGCTGCAGTGGCTGGGCATCCCGGTCGGCATCGCGACCGGCGTCGCGCTGGCCTGGTGGTGGGGTTCGCTCGCGCAGCAACGGCTGACGGCGCGGGGCCCGGAGCTGCTGGCGACCGTCTCCAAGGAACGGTGACGGTTTTCTCGCCGAGGTGTCGCATGGCGTCGTACGCGTTCGTAGCCGAGGCGAGAGATCCCGTTCCAGGAGTTCGTCACGAAGCAGTGCTTGCTGGCCGTCCACGCGGACGAAACCGCGCTGGACCGGCGATGGAGCGTGGAGGATCCGCCGGAAGCCGTCTCCGGCGGGCACCGGTTTTTGTCGGTGGGTGCCGGTAAGTTCGGTTGCATGGCGACACTGGTGACGTTTCACGCCCATCCCGACGACGAATGCATCATGACCGGCGGCGTGATGCGCAAGGCGGCCGACGAGGGGCACCGGGTGGTGCTCGTGGTGGCCACCCGCGGGGAAAAGGGCGAGATCCCCGAAGGACTGCTCGACGACGGCGAACAGCTCGCGGACCGGCGAGTGCAAGAGACCCACGCGGCGGCCGAGGTGCTGGGCGTCTCGCGGGTGGAATTCCTGGGATACCAGGACTCCGGGATGATGGGCGACCCGTCGAACGACGGCCCGGACACGTTCTGGAGCGCCCCGGTCGAGGAAGCGGCGGAGCGGCTGGCGGCGATCCTGCGCGAGGAATCGGCCGACGTGCTCACGGTGTACGACGACTTCGGCGTCTACGGCCACCCGGACCACATTCAGGTCCACCGCGTCGGCATGCGCGCGGCCGAACTCGCGGGCACGCCGCGGGTCTACCAGGGCTCGGCGAACCGCGACCAGATCCGCCAGGCCGCCGAAGCCGCGCGGGCCGCGGGCGAGGAAGGCGGCCCGGACGAGGAGATGACCATCGGCAAACCGGCGGCCGAACTGACCGCCGAAGTGGACGTCATGGCGTACCTGAAGGTGAAGCGGGCGGCGATGCGGGCGCACCGGAGCCAGATCAGCGAGGAATCGTTCTTCCTGGCCCTGCCGGACGACAAGTTCGGCCAGGCGTTCGGGACGGAATGGTTCATCCGGGAAGGGCAGGGGCCGGGGGTGACGGAGACGGATCTGATGAAGGGACTCTGACCGGGCTCGGGTGAGCCGCGGGGTGCGGGGTTTCGCTGCGGGTTTCCGGCGCTGCTCGCGGGGCTGAGCCGGGGTGGCTGGCCGGTATCGGAGGGTTGCTCGGAGGGAGCGGTTTCTCGGCGCGGGTCGCGGGGGCGAGCCGGGACGGCGGGCCGATACCGGCGAAGTCGCCCGGAGAGAGCAGTTTCCGAGGCCGGGTGCAGTACTGCCCCGGAGCGGCTGGTCGGTACCGGCGGAATCGCCCGAGGGAGCAGCCTCCCCGCGCGAATCGCAGGACCGAGCCGGGACGGCGAGCCGATACCGGCGAAGTCGCCCGGAGGAACCAGTTTCCGAGGCGGAGTGCAGTACTGGCCTGGGGCGGCTGGTCGGCACCGGCGGAATCGCCCGAAGGAGCAGCTTCCCAGCGCGAAGCGCAGGACCGCGCCAGGTCAGAGCCCCGTGCCCGCCGGATTGCCCCTGAACGCGGTTTCCTAGCGCGGGCCAGGCGAGCAACCCTCACGCCCGCGCCGCAGGTCCCGTCTCCCCCACCCGGTCCGCCGCCAAACGCACTGCGTCCAGAATCTTCTCGTACCCCGTGCACCGACAAAGGTTTCCCGCCAAAGCCTCGCGGATCTCCGGGTCCGTCGGCGCGGTCACGCGGTGCACGAGCTCGTGCGCAGCGACGATCAGCCCCGGCGTGCAGAAACCGCACTGCACGGCACCGGCGTCGACGAAGGCTTGCTGTACCGGGTCCAGTTCGTCGCCGTCCGCTAAGCCTTCTACGGTGCGGACAACCCTTCCCTCGGCCTGGCCCGCGGCGACCAGGCACGAACACACCGGAGTACCGTCCAAATACACCGTGCACGAACCGCATTCGCCTTGTTCGCAAGCGTTCTTCGATCCCGGCAAACCCAATTGATCGCGCAGCACGAAGAGCAGGCTCTGCCCTTCCCAGACCTCGTCGACAGTGCGCGGCTCGTCATTGACAGTGAGGTTCAGGCGCATTTCGGCTGCCCGCCTTTCCGATAGTCTTCCCAGGCCCAGCTCAACGTCCGGCGGGCCAGTACGGCGATCGCGTGTACCCGGTAGTCGGCACTGCCGCGGACGTCATCGATCGGGGACGCGGCACTCGCGGCCAGCTCCCCGAAGCGGCGTACGACCGGATCTGGCAGCGGAGAGCGGGATTCCCACGAATCGGAGAGCGCGTCGCGGAGAAAGTTTTCGGCGGCGGTGGCTCGGCGCGGCGTCGGGGCGGCCGACCCGACCGCTGCGCCTGCCCAGCCCGTTTCCGGGGCCAGGTCCAGGGCGAACGAGCACACTGCGATGACCATCGCGTTGCGGGTGCCGACTTTCGCGAACTGTTGCGGGCCGGTCGCGACCGGCAAATGAACGGCGGCGATCAGCTCGTCCGGGGCGAGTGCGTTGCGTTTGACGCCCTGGTAGAACTCCGTCGCCGGGATCATCCGGGTGCCGCGCACTGACGCGACTTCGATCGTCGCGTCGCAGGCCAAAAGGGCGGGGTGGGCGTCGCCGGCCGGGGAGGCCGCGCCCAGGTTTCCGCCGACGGTGCCGCGGTTGCGGATTTGCGGGGAGCCGACGGTGCGGCTGGCCATCGCCAGGCCGGGGAGCCGCGTGCCGAGTTCGGTGATGATCCGGGTGTAGGGCACGCCCGCGCCCAGGCGGATCCGGCCGTCGTTTTCCGTCCACTCGGTCAGGTCGCCGACCCGGGTGAGGTCGAGCAGCGCGGCCGGACGGCGGTGGTCGAAGTTGAGTTCGACCAGGACATCGGTGCCGCCTGCCAGCGGAACGGCGTCCGGGTGGGCGGACTTGGCGGCCAGGGCTTCCGCCCAGCTCTTGGGGGTCAGGAAATCCACGGGGCACCTCCGGGAGGCTGCTGCCGGTTCGGGGCGGACGGCACGGGCGCGCGGCGGGGCGAGTCAGCGGTTCCGGGCGGAGCGGGGCTGCGGTTCATCGTTGATGCTTTCTCGATCGGAAGCAGACGGAGGGCGGGTGAGCGGAAACCTGCGATTTCCTTCGCGTGTGACTAGCGGGGCCGGGGAGGCAGGCGATCGCAACGGAAGTCACTGCGGGGTCAGCCAGAGCACCGCACCCGGCCATAGCATCGCGAGGCACTCACGAAGCGGCAGGCAAGCCGCGTTCCCTGGCCAGGGCGATGTCGTCCGGGCGGATGGGGGCGTGCGGCAGGGGCAGGCCGGTCGCGGCGCGGAGGGCGTTCAGGATCGCGGGGGTCGAGGACAGCGTCGGCGGCTCCCCGACTCCGTTCAAGCCGTACGGCGAGTCCGGGTGCGGGAATTCGAACAGGCTGATCGGCATCGGCGGCACGTCCAGGACGGTCGGGATCAGGTAGTCCGTGAAGGACGGGTTCCGCACCCGGCCCTCGCGATCGACCAGGATTTCCTCCATCAAAGCCAGTCCCAGGCCCTGTACGCTCCCGCCTTCGATCTGGCCTTCCACCGCCAGCGGGTTCATCGCCTTGCCGACGTCTTGGGCAGTCGCCAGTTCGACGACCTTCACCAGACCCAGTTCGACATCCACATCGACCACCGCTCGGTGGGCGGCGAAAGCGAAAGCGATGTGCGCGTCGCCCTGGCCGGTTTCCGGATCGATGCCTTGGGTGGGGCGGTGGTGGTATTCGAAGGTGTGCGCGATGGTGTCCGAACCCACCAGTTCGGCGATGGAGCACACTGCGCGTCCGGCGGTGTCCAAGACTTGGTCGTTGCTCAAGGAAAGCGCGGGCAGTCCGCTGGCCTCGGACGCCCGGCGCAGGAGTTCGCGGGCGATGTAGCGGCAGGCTCCCTGCACGGCTCCGGTCGACATCCACGTCATCCGGGAGGCGGACGCGGAGCCTGCGTCGCCGATTTGGGTGTCGGCGGGGAGTACGACTACCCGCGATACGCCTAGTTCCGTGCTCGCCACTTGCGATTGGACCGTCGTGACGCCTTGTCCGCATTCCGCGGCGGCGGTGTGCACCGAAACGACCGGAGCGCCGTTCACGACGGCCAGTGCGACTCGAGCGGTCGAGATGTCGTCGACGCCTCCTGAGTAGCCGATCGCTTTCACTCCGACCGCGTAGCCGACTCCGCGACGCACCCCCTCGCCGTGCGTCGTGTTGGCGGCTCCGCCGGGCAGGGAAAGCAAATCTGTGTCAGCGGCGGGTGGCAAAGGACGGTCACGAAGTGCTCGCAATAGTTCCGCGACCGGGGCTGGGCCGTCGACAGCTTGGCCGGTGGGCAAGACAGTTCCGGTGGTCATGGCGTTGCGGAGGCGCAGTTCCATGGGGTCCATGCCTAGCGCGGCGGCGAGTTTGTCCATATTGGACTCACAGCCGTAGGCGGATTGGACGGCGCCGAAACCGCGCATCGCTCCACACGGCGGGTTGTTCGTGAATACTGCCAGGCCGTCGATTTCGGCGTTCGGGACGTCGTAGGCGCCGGTGACGAAGTAGCAGGCGTTCGCGATGACCACTGGCGAAGTCGAGGTGTAGGCACCGCCGTCCAAAACCAGGCGTGCCTTCACGTAGACCAGGCGACCGTCCTTGGTGGCTCCGTGCTCGTAGCGCATCTTCGCCGGATGGCGGTGCACGTGGCCGAAGAAGGATTCGTAGCGGTTGTAGGACATTTTCACCGGGCGGCCGAGGCGCAAGGCGAGCATGCAGGCGTGCACGTGGACGGAGAGGTCTTCTCGCCCGCCGAAGGCACCGCCGACGCCTGCCAGTGTCAGCCGCACTTTTTCTGGCGGCAAGCCAAGGCAGGGAGCCAGTTGTTCCAGGTCTTTGTGCAGCCATTGCGAGGAAACGTAAAGCTCGACGCCGCCGTCCTCGGCGGGGATCGCCAGGCCGGATTCCGGGCCAAGGAAAGCCTGGTCCTGCATGCCGACGTCGTATTCTCCGGTGACTACGACGTCCGCTTCGGCGCGGGCGCGTGCCATATCGCCGTGGCGGATTTTCACGTGCCGCACCAGGTTTCCGTCTGGATGGATGGGGCGGACGCCCTCGTCCAGTACCGTCATCGGGTCCGTGACCGGGGTCAGCGGTTCGTAGTCGACGACGATCAGTTTCGCGGCCTGGCGCGCGGTTTCCGGGTCGTCGGCGGCGACCAGCGCGACCGGTTCGCCGTGGTAGCGGACCTCGTCCGCGGCGAGGACCGGCTGGTCGGCGGATTTCATTCCGTAGGTTTTCGCGCCGGGCACGTCCTCGTGGGTCAGCACGGCGTGCACGCCTGGCTGGGCGAGGGCTTTGCTTGTGTCGATCGATCGGATCCGCGCGGCCGCGTACGGGCTGCGCAGCGTGGTCGCCCAGACCATGCCCTCGATCCACAAATCCGACGAGTAAGCGAACCGGCCGGTCACCTTGGCGGTGCCGTCCGGCCGGAGGGCGCTTTCGCCCACCCCGGCGGCTTTCCCGGTTTCCGCGGCGCGTACCAGCGAGTCCACAGTGACCACCAGCTTTCCTGCTTTGCCGACTGCACGGGATTCAACACGTGTAGACCTGGACTGTCAACGGCTCTTCGGGTATCGTCTGGCTCATGCAGCGGGTCACCCGGGACGATGTCGCACGGCTGGCGGGCACCTCGCCGGCCGTGGTCAGTTACGTGCTCAACAACGGCCCGCGTCCGGTCGCTCCCGCCACGCGCGCACGGGTCGAGCAGGCGATCGCCGAACTCGGGTACCGGCCGAATCTCGTGGCGCGGGCATTGCGGTCCACGCGCAGCAATGTGCTCGGGCTGGTCGTGCCGGACAGCAGCGAGGGCTACTTCACCCAGCTCACGCACGCGGTCGAGCGGGCCGCCTTCGCGCGCGGATCCCTTGTCCTGCTGGGCAATTCGGCGTTCTCCCGGGAGCAGGAGCTGCGGTACGCCGAATCGCTGGCGAACATGCGCGTGGACGGTCTGCTGCTGGTCCGCGCGGAGATCGCCGGAGCGGCCGCGACTCACTCCACTTTGGACGTTCCGGTCGTTTACCTGCACCACCACGCGCCGTCCGGCGCCACCGCGCCATCGGTGGTGCTGGACAACAAAGCGGGCGGGCGGCTGACCACTGAACACCTGCTCGGGCACGGTTACCGCGAGATCGGCTGCCTCACCGGCACCGCGCGGTCCGGGCCGGTCGCCGACCGGGCCCGAGGCTGGGCAGAGGCGATGCGGGCGGCGAAAAGGAGCACGGCCAACGTCGTCCGCACCGGTTTGGATCGGCATGCCGCGCGCGCGGACATCCGGCGATGGCTGCAGTCGCCGGATCGTCCGCCCGCGATCATGGCGACCGCGGACGGGCTGGCGCTCGACACGCTCACGGTGGCGGCGGAACTCGGCTTGAGCGTGCCGAAAGACCTCGCGGTGATCGGCTTCGGCGGCACCGAAGCCGCCGCGCACAGCTGGCCGGCGTTGTCCACCGCCGGGCACTCCTTCGACGATTTCGCCGACGCGGCGGTGTCCACTCTGGACAAACTCAGAGAGAACGCTCAGCCGGAAGACCGGATCCTCGACGTCCAGCTGACCGCGCGCGCCAGCTGCGGGTGCGATTGACCCCGCAGCCGGCGCGGCCCCGCGTCAGGAGCTAGCGGTCTCCGCCCACGCCGAGGGCGTGTAGCCGAGGTAATGCGACGCGTGCGTGTTCGCTGCGGAAGCCTGCGGAATGTCCCCGCGCAAATACGCTTCGGCCTCCGCCTTGTCCTTCGGCGGCGGCGTCGGCGCGAGGCCGAGCAGTTTGGCCATGTTGTTGCCGAGGTAGCCTTCCAGGTCGTCCTCGGACAGGTTCAGGCCCTGCGGCGGCTGGTGGCACAGCACTTCCAGCTCCCGCGCCCACATGCCGGGCTCGTTCGGCGGCGAATCGGTGCCGAAGACCAGGTCGCTCTTCTTCATCTCCTTCGCGAATTCGACGATCCGCGACTGCAGCAGCCAGCCCGATTCGCCGATCACGTTCGGCGAGTCCTGGATCATCCAGAACGCCTCGAAACAGTAGACGCCGCCGGTCTGGATGCCGAAATGGCCGAGGATGAACGTGACGTTCGGGAACTCGCGGATGATCGGGTAGAACTGGGTCGGGATCGAGTACGGCCCGTCCCCGGTGTGGATCAGCACGATCACGCCGAGTTCGTCGCACACCCGCATCACCGGCCGAAGCCAGTCCAGCGCCCGGTCCGGGCGGTAGGAGTGCATGTTGGCGTGCAGCTTCAGCATTTTGTAGCCGTATTCCTTCACGTGGAAGGCCAGCTCCGCCGCGCCGTTTTCCGGGCCGAACCGCGGGTTGTACATGAAGTTCCCGACGAACCGGTCCGGGTACCGCTGCACGAGCGAGGTCACGTACGCCTGGTACTCGCGGATGCCTTCGCGGCCGGTTTTGTTGCCCTCGCGCCAGGTGGTGTTCCCCGGCGGCGGCATGATGCAGCTGACGTCCACCCGCCGCGGTTTGCCGTTGATCCAGAATGGACCGTCCATCATTTCCAGCGTGCGCTCGCCGGTGAACGGGGTTCCGGTGTGCCGCCAGGCTTCGTCGACGAGATTCGTCGGATGGACATGGGTATCGATAATCACCGGATGTCTCCTTACGCAAGACTTGAGTAAAGGACTCCCCGGCCGCGCTTCACCGCACCTACGGGACCCGGAAGCGCGATCAGCGCTCCGGCGCAACCGAGTGCAGCACCTTCGCCGCCCGCTGTCAACACATGATCGCCAAATGCCTTGCGCGGCAAGACTTTTCCGGAAGAGGCTCTTGACACCGGTCCCGGAAGGGCTTTGCATTGAACGACCCGGCGGCGCTGCCGGGCGCCGGTGACCTCCCGTTTCGGGCCAACCGTTCGGCCAGCTGCCTCCAGCCGCGCGCTGGAGACGACCGCCGGGCCGGGTCCGTCCCCGCCCGGGGAAGGGCGGCCCGATGTCGGCTGCGGAACCGGAACCCTGCGATCTCCTGCTGACCGGCGGCACCGTGGTGACCGTCGACGACCAGCGCACCGTCCATCAGACCGGCCACGTCGCGATCAGCGGCGACCGGATCGCCGGTGTCGGCGAAGGGCCTGGCAGCGACCGCTGGCGTGCCGCAGAAATCATCGACTGCCGCGGCAAAGCCGTGCTGCCCGGCCTGGTCGACGGGCACAACCACCTTTACCAGGCACTCGCTCGCGGGCTCGGCGAAGGCATGTCGATCGTGCCGTGGCTGTGCGAGTTCATGTGGCCGTATTCGATCGCGATCACCGGGCCCGAAGCGGTCGCCGGGGCGCGGCTCGGCGCGGTCGAGGCGTTGCGCGCCGGGATCACGACGGTGATCGACAATCATTACGCGCCAAGCGATCTTGAAACGACGCTCGCGGTCGCCGACGTCATCGAACAGGCCGGGCTTCGCGGCGCGGTCGCCCGCGGCATGCTGGGCGAACGCACCGAGATCGCCGACCGGCGCGGCCAGCCGATCGAGTTGTTCCGCTATTCGACCGAGGACGAATTCGCCATCACTCGCGAGGCGATGCAGCACCGGCCGCCCGGCTCGAAGGTCTCGGTGTGGCCGGCCGCGCTCAACCTCTGTTACGTGGAGCAAAAACTCGTCCGCCGGACAGTCGAACTCGCCCGGGAATTCGGCACTCGCTGGCACACCCATTGCTGCGAGAGCAAAACCGATCCGGTCAGCTACCTCGAAACCCACGGGGTCCGTCCGGTCGAATGGCTCGCGAAGGAAGGCCTGCTCGACGAACGGGCCACGCTCGCGCACGCGATCTGGCTGGACGAAGCCGAAATCGACCAGGTCGCGGCGGCGGGCGCGGGGGTTTCGCACAACCCGGCGTCCAACGGCTACCTCGCCTCCGGCACCGCGCACGTCGCGAGCATGCGAAAGCAGAACGTCCCGGTCGCGCTGGGCACCGACGGTCCCAGCTGCGGTCATCGCCAAGATCTTTTCGAGGCAATGAAACTCAGCGTCTTCGGCCAGCGAGCGGCCACTTTGGACCCGACGGCACTGCGGGCCGAGGACGCGCTGGAAATGGCCACCCGCGAGGGGGCCCGGTACGCCGGAATCGACGCGGGAGTGTTGAGCGAAGGCAAACTCGCCGACGTCATCGTGACCGCGCTCGACCGTCCGCACGTGCGCCCGGTGCACCGGGCTATCTCCGCCCTCGTCTACTCCTCCCGCGGGTCCGATGTGGAGCTGACGATCGTGGGCGGCGAAATCGTCTACCGCGCCGGACAGTGCGTCCGCGTCGACGAAGCGGCCGCCGCCGACGAGGCGGAACGGCACGCGGCCCGGCTGCTGAACCGCAGCGGCATGGGCGGACTGCTCACTCCCTGGGCGCGGTGATCCGCGCTCGCCCCTTCCCCGCTGTGGAGGAAACCATGCGATTCCGTCCGCGCACCACCCGAACCGAAGCCACGGCCCGCGACGCGGTCGACGCCGTCCCCCGGCTCCGGCAGATGCTCCCGCTCGGCATCCAGCACCTGCTGGTCGCCTACTCCGGAATGGTCACCGTGCCGCTGCTGATCGGGCTCGGCGTCGGCCTCTCCACCGCGCAGATCGCCACGCTCATCACAGCGAACGTGCTGGTCAGCGGCATCGCGACGCTATTGCAGACGCTGGGCATCGGCAACGTCGGCGTCCGGCTGCCGATCGTGATGGGCTCGACGTTCACCGGCATCACCCCAGCGATCATCGTCGGCAAGGAGGCCGGTCTGCCCGCGGTCTTCGGCGCGACGATCGTGGCCGGACTGCTCACCTGGCTGGTGGCGCCGTGGTTCAGCAAGCTGATCCGGTTCTTCCCGCCGATCGTCACCGGGACGATCATCGCGATCATCGGGTTCTCGCTGCTGCCCTCCACCGCCACGCTCATCGCCGGGTCCAATCCGGGCGCCGCCGACCACGGTTCGGCCGGACGGCTGATTCTCGGGCTGGGCACCATCGTGCTGACTGTCTGTTTGGAACGGTTCGCCCCGCCCGCGGTGCGCCGCTTCGCCATCCTGATCGCGCTGGCCGTCGGCACGCTGGTGGCGATTCCGCTCGGCATGGCGGACTTCAGCTCGGTCGGGCAGGCGGACTGGGTCGGCGTGGTGAAGCCGTTCGAATTCGGCCTGCCGACGTTCGCCTTGTCCGCACTGCTGCCGATGATCATCGTGCAGCTGGTGAACATGGTGGAATCGACCGGCGACACGCTCGCCATCGGGCAGATTGTCGGCCGCGATGTCGGGCCGCCCGAGATTTCCCGGGCGCTGCGCGCGGACGGCATCGGCACCGCGTTCGCCGGGGTGTTCGGCTCGTTCACCGTCGTCACCTTCGGCGAGAACGTCGGACTGGTCAGCATCACCCGGGTGATGAGCCGGTTCGTGGTCGCCACCGCGGGCGCGGTGCTGGTGCTCATGAGCCTGGTGCCGAAACTCGGCGCGGCCGTCGCGTCGCTGCCCGGGCCGGTGCTCGGCGGCGTCGGGGTGGTCATGTTCGGCACGGTCGGGGCGGTCGGCCTGCGCATCATGAGCCAGGCGGATCTCAGCAACGGCCGCAACATCCTGATCGTCGCCATCTCGTTCGGCTTCGGCCTGCTTCCGGTCGGGGCGCCGGAGTTTTACCAGCATCTGCCCGTTGTGGTGCAAACGGTGCTGACGAGCGGCATCGCGGCCGGCGGCATCGCGGCCTTCCTGCTGAACCTCGTGCTCAACCGCCGCGAGCGGGCTCCGCGCACCGGGCCGGAAGCCGCGCCCGGGTATTGACCCTCGGCGGCTTCCGATGCACCATAGTCGAAACCCCTTGCAGGGAAGGAAAAATCTTCATCGATCCCACAACCCCGTAGGTGCGGCGGCAGGATTCGCGCGCGGCCGGGGGTCATCGACGCCGGCTGCCCGTCCGGCTCCGGCGACGCCCCGCGATCCGCCCGGCCCGGCCTTTCCCGGCCCCGCCGGCCCAACGAGGTGAGGGAATCATGGCCAGTCACCCGTCTCCCCCGTCCCCTGTGGACGAACGTCCCCGATTCGGTCCGCTGGTGCTGCTGGGTCTGCAGCACGTGCTCGTGATGTACGCCGGTGTCGTCGTGGTGCCGATCGTGGTCGGGGCCGGATTAGGGCTGCCCCAGGCGCAGATCGCCGATCTGGTCAGCGTCGACCTGGTGCTCGCCGGGATCGGCACGATGCTGCAGGCGTTCGGCGTCTGGAAGTTCGGCATCCGGATGCCGCTCGTGGTCGGGGCCGCGTCCAACGGAATCGTCCCGATGGTGCTGATCGGCAGCACGCAGGGGCTGGCCACGGTGTACGGCTCGCTGCTCGTGGTGGGCGTTGTCTGGGTGCTGATCGCGCCGTTGTTCAGCAAGCTGCTCAAGCTGTTCCCGGAAGTCGTCACCGGCACCGTCATCACCTTGATCGGGCTGACGCTGATTCCGGTCGGGCTGAAACTCATCGCCGGTTCCAATCCGTCCGCGCACAACTACGGTGCGCCAGCGAATCTCGCGCTCGCCGGGTTCACGCTCGCGTTGATCGCGGTGTTCTACCGGGTGTTCCGCGGTCTGCTCGGCCAGTTGGCGATGCTGATCGCGCTGACCGTCGGCGCGGTGGTCGGCTGGCTGACCGGACTGGGCAGCCTCGCCGGAGTAGCCGACGGCCCGGTTTTCGGCCTGTTGAAACCGATGCATTACGGAGCGTTGCATTTCGACATCCCGTCGATTCTGCTGTTCCTGGTGATCGTTTTCGTGCTGATGGTCGAGGCGTCCGGGCAGGGGCTCGCCGTCGGCCAGGTGGTCGGCAAAAAGGTCGGGCCGCGCGACATCGCCAACCTGCTCCGGGTGGACGGCCTGCTCACCGCGATCAGCGGCGTGTTCAACGGCTTCGCCTACACCACCTTCGGGCAGAACATCGGGCTCGTCGCGCTGACCAAGGTGCGCAGCCGCTACCCGGTCGCGGTCGGCGGCATGATCCTGGTGGTTTTCGGGGTGGTGCAACCGATCGGCCGGGTGATCGCGGCGATCCCGCAACCGGTGATCGGGGCGGCCGCCGTCGCCACGTTCGCGGCGCTGACGGTGTCGGGCATCCAGCTTCTGTCCAGAGTGGACTTCAACAAGACCGGCAACCTCGTGATCGTGATGCTGTCGCTCGGTGTCGGGCTGATCCCGGCCGGAGCGCCGGATTTCTACCAGCAGTTCCCGTTCGCCGCGCAGGTTTTCCTCAAGAGCGGCGTGGCCACCGGAACCGTGCTGGCGGTGCTGCTGAACCTGCTTTTCTTCGCCCGCCGGAAACGGCAGCCAGAAGAGCCGGTCGCGCACCCGGAACCCGCCGCGAAGCTTTCCCAGTCCTGAAAGGACGTCATGGGCACCGAACCGCAGCGGCCCCGGCTGATCGTCGGCATCACCGGGGCCAGCGGCCCGCACCTGGCCGTCCACCTGCTGACCGCGCTGCGCAAGCTCGGCACGGTGGAAACGCATCTGGTCATGTCCCGGGCCGCACACCGCACCATCGAACTGGAAACCGGAATGCCGCCCGCCGAGGTGGCCGAACTGGCCGACGTCCGTCACGCGCGCGGAGACATCGCCGCGCCGATCGCGTCCGGCTCCTTCCGCACCATGGGCATGGTCGTCGTGCCGTGCTCGATGAAAACCGTCGCCGGGATCGCGCACGGCTACAGCGACGACCTGCTCGTCCGCGCCGCCGACGTCACGCTGAAAGAACGCCGTCCGCTCGTGCTCGTGGCCAGGGAAACCCCGTTGAGCCTCGTGCACCTGCGCAATCTGGTGGCGGTGACCGAGGCGGGCGCGACCGTGCTGCCGCCGGTGCCCGCCTTCTACCACCAGCCCGAGTCCATTGAGGACATCCTGGCCCACCTGACCGGCAAGGTGCTCGACCAGTTCGGCATCGAAAACGAACTGTTCGCGCGCTGGCAGGGGCCGCCCGCCTCGCAAGGAGTTTCGCGGTGAACCACCGGCAAGATCCCCACGCTTTCGTTGACCAGTACCGCCGCGAGTTTCCCGGCGACGTGCTCGTCCTCGACGATCCAGTCCCGGCCGACGAGGGTGTCACCGGGGTGATTTACGAACTCGCCGCGGCCGGGCGGCACGAGATGGTGCTGTTCCGGAAGGTGACCGGGCTCGACGTGCCCGTGGTCAGCAACATGTTCGCTTCGCGGCAGCGCATCGCCCGCATGCTCGAAACCGGACCGTCCGGTTTGCACAGTGCCTACCAGCAGCGAGCGCTCCGTGCGGTGCCGCCGAGAGTGGTCGAGTCCGGGCCGGTGCTGGACGATGTCACGACCGATGTCGACTTGACGACCGTCCCGATGCTGCAGCATTTCGCCAGCGACCGCTCCCCTTACGTCACCAGCGGCATCATCGTCGCGGAGGATCCGGACACCGGCGTCGGCAATCTCAGCTATCACCGCGCGATGCCGCATTCCCGCACCGAATTGGCGACCAGTCTGCATTCGCGCGGCGATCTGTGGCGGATGTTGCAGAAGTACGCCGAACGCGGCGAGCCGATGCCGGTCGCGATGGTGCTCGGCGGGCATCCGCTGTTCATGCTGGCCGCGTCGGCGCGCGTCGGCTACGACGTGGACGAGCGTGCCGTGGCAGGCGGGCTCTTCGGCGAACCGCTCGAAGTCGTGCGCACGCCACGGCACGGCATCGGTGTCCCGGCTTGGTCAGACTTCGTGCTGGAGGGCACGATCGACGCCTCCGAGCACGCCGACGAGGGTCCGTTCGGCGAATTCTCCGGCTATTCCTCGAATCGCTCGACCAACAACGTCCTCCGCGTGCAAACCGTCCTGCGCCGCTCGGACGCCATGCTCATCGACGTCGTCGGCGGCAACACCGACGAGCATCTGAATCTCGCGCGCGTGCCACGGGAATCGGAAATGGCGGAAAAACTCAAAGCGCGCTTCCCGGATGTCACCGCGGTGCACTATCCGACGTCCGGAACGCACTTCCACTGCTATGTCGCGCTACGCCAGCGACGGCCCGGCCAGGCCCGGCAGGTGATGCTCGGCCTGCTCGGCTGGGACCCCTACGTGAAGACAGTGATCGCAGTGGACGAGGACGTCGACGTCACCAGCGACAGCGACGTCCTCTGGGCACTCGCCACGCATTTCCAGCCGCACCAAGACTTGTTCACTGTGGACGGTCTGCCCGGCTCGCCGCTCGACCCGTCCTCGGGTTCCGACGGCACGACGTCCCGGATGGGCCTGGACGCCACCCGCGGCCCGCAGTTCGACGGCAACCGCATTGTCGTCTCCGAAGAAGCACGTCAGCACGCTCGCCGGATTCTCGGCGGGAACGTTTAAGGAGGGAATCATCATGGCCAAAATCCCGGTGACCGTACTGACCGGCTTTCTGGGCTCCGGCAAGACCACGCTCGTCAACCACATCCTCACCGCGGACCACGGGCACCGGATCGCGGTGATCGAGAACGAGTTCGGCGAGATCCCGATCGACAACGCACTCGTGCTCGGCGGCGACGAGAAAATCATCGAAATGAGCAACGGCTGCTGCCTGTGCTGCACCGCGCGCACCGACCTGATCGAAATCCTGCAGTCGCTGCTGCGCCGCCGCGAACGGTTCGACCGGATCCTCATCGAGACCAGCGGCATGGCCGACCCGAACCCGGTCGCGCAGACGTTTTTCGTGGACGACGAGGTGTCGTCGGCCTTCGCGCTGGACGCGATCGTGACACTGGTCGACGCCCGGCACGTCGGCAGCCATCTCGAAGAGGGCGAACACGACGGCGTCGGCGGCCAGGTGAGCAACCAGATCGCGTTCGCCGACCGGATCGTGCTCAACAAGATCGACCTGGTCACCGAACCCGAGATCGAGGAATTGCGCGCGCAGCTGCGCTCGGTCAACGCGACCGCGGACATCCTCACGTCCAGTTACGGCAGCGTCGACCTGGACGACATCCTCGGCATCAACGCCTTCGACCTGAACCGCACCGTCGCCGCCGACCCGGACTGGCTCGAAGACGAGTCCCACCACCACGATCCCACGCTGGAATCCGTGTCGATCGAACTCGATTACCCCCTGGACCGCGCCGCGTTCGAGCAGTGGCTCACCGCCCTGCTGGCCGAACGCGGCGACGATCTGTACCGGTTCAAGGGAATTCTCGCCTTCGACCGCCGCACGGTGCTGCAGGGCGTGCACCGGATCTACGAACTGACCGACGCCGGCGAGCAGGGTGCGCAACCGCCGGTCAGCAAGCTCGTCCTCATCGGCCGGAATCTCGACCGCGCGGAGCTGACCGACACGGTGTCGCGCTGCAGCCTCGCCGCCGCCGGACGGTGACTCAGGTGAGCGCGGCGGTCACGTCCAATTCGACGAGCTGACCCGGATAGCCCAGGCAGGTCACGCCGACGAGCGTGCTCGCCGTGGTGAACGCCGCGGCGATCGGCGAGTTCGTGAACCGATCCCACACCGCGGCGAGCGTCGGCCGGTCGGAGGTGGCCACGTAGATCACCGTGCGCACCACGTCTTCGGCAGTCGCGCCGGCGTGGGCCAGCGCGAGCTCGGTGTTGGCGACGACCTGATCCACCTGCGCGAGGACGTCGCCGGGGACGACCTCGCCGTCGATCGCCAGCGGGCACTGGCCGGCGAGGTGCACGGTGCGGCGCGCGTCGACGGTGGTCACGTGGTGATAGCCGGGAGTCGGGTGCGAAGCAGGCGGGTTCTGCCGTTGAATGGTCACGAGGCGGATCGTCGCGCACGCGAGCGGCGGTCCGCCACGGGATTTCCGGACGGGAGGGCGTATGCGCAGGACCATCGACTGGGCCGACGGGGCGATCGTGATCGTCGACCAGGTCGCGCTTCCGGGCGAGTACCGCACGCTCACGCTGCGCACGGTGACCGAACTGGTCGACGCGATCCAGCGGCTGGCGGTTCGCGGGGCTCCGGCACTGGGAGCGGCGGGCGCGTTGGGCGTCGCGTTGGCGGCTTACCAAGGCGGGGATGTACGAGCGGAAGCTGACCGCATCGCGCACGCCCGGCCGACAGCGGTCAATCTGGCCTGGGGCGTCCAGCGCGCTCTGGCCCAGCTGCCGCGCGGAGCCGACGCGGTGCTGGCCGAAGCACAGGCGATGCTCGACGAGGACGAGCAGCGCAACCGCACCGCGTCAGCCCACGCGGCGGAAGTCGTGCTGGACGCGTGTCCGCGCAGGCCGTTGCGGTTGCTCAGCCACTGCAACACCGGGCATCTGGCGACCGTCGCCTGGGGCACCGGGCTCGGAGTCGTCTGGCATCTGCACGCACGCGGACTCGTGGAATCGGTGCTGGTGGACGAAACGCGGCCGTTGTTGCAAGGCTCCCGTTTGACAGCCTGGGAACTCGAGCAAGCCGGGATTCCGTACCGCGTCCAACCGGACGGCGCCGCAGCCGCCGCGATGGCGCGCGGCCTGGTGGACTGCGTACTCGTCGGCGCGGACCGGATCGCCGCGAACGGCGACGTGGCCAACAAAATCGGAACCTACGGACTGGCCATCGCCGCCGCACACCACAACGTGCCGTTCGTCGTTGTCGCTCCGACGTCCACTGTGGACGAAACACTGGCCACCGGCGCGGACATCTCCATCGAAGAACGCGCGGCCAGCGAACTGACAGAATTCGGCGGACTACAAGTCGCCCCGAAGGGAGCAGCGGCTTTCAACCCCGCCTTCGACGTCACCCCCCACGCGCTGATCACCGCCGTGGTAACCGAGAACGGCGTTTTCGGCACGTAAACCCGGTGCCGCTACGGGCCCGCGACGACCGCCTTCACGGACACTGATTCCCCTAGGGTTCCCCTCACGACCCGAGCAACGCCGTGAGGGGCCCCTTCACGGACCTCTCGTTCGTGCTATGCGGGGGAGGTCTCGCTGTCGCGATGCCCGCTAGGCGGCGGGCAGCGCTGGCCGGGAGGAGAACCCCGCGTACCGGCCGACGCTGCCCTCGCCACTGAGAGCGCAGCTCCCCCGCGGGGGCACGGAGCATCGTCCGGGCTTGCGGCGGGTGGCGTGACATAGATGTCCGTGAGGGCCCCCTTGAGGGAATCTGATTCCCTCAAGGCTG